>JAKAAS010000332.1 GCA_021802225.1 Bacillota bacterium | reverse complement strand
CTCCCCCAGCCAATTTCCACACCTTTCAGATGCGGTGCCCCCAGCATAGCAACTTTCTGAGGGAGGATTCCTATCCAAAAGATTGGAAAAACGGGCTAGTGGACCTGTGAACTCATGGCAATCCCCTTTCGCCAGCATAGGGACAACGGGAGTACACGCGGTTGTCCGGCTTGCATTGCGGGGTCCGTGGATCTGGCGGTTCCAGCTTAACCGCCGTCTGCCCGGATTTTCCCTGGCTGGACCCCTGACTGGGGGCAGCATCCATTTCGACTCACCGTTGCCCGCCAGGCTCTCAGGCCACCTCGTCAGCGGCGCCAGATTCAGCGTTGGTCTGTGATATATTCGCATATCACCGCCACGGCAGGGAGATGAAGAATTAGGAATAACACACTAACCCATCTCCTGGCACAGGCCCTTTGCGCACCGAATGCCAAGGGGGGGATATTCTTAGCGGATATGGAGTGAGCGCCCGATTGACCGCCGATGAAATCGCTGCGGTGTTGAGAGTGCTTGGCCAAGTTGGTATGGACGGCAATCAGGTCTTGCCGCTGCATCAAACGAGGCCATGGGAAGCGATTCGCACGTCCTGGGAAAGCAGTGTCCTCACAACTTTTATGTCCTTTATGCCGAACACCGGAGAGGGTGGAATGACATGCATGTGGCCACCTTAGAAAGTTCCGTGGTCACGCGGCTGGATAGCCAATCCGGCCCCACGTGGGACGAATGGCGCTCCCACTGGCGCCCGGGTTCTCAGATCCTCGGATAGTTGTGTGAACGGCCCACAGACGATCAGATAGGCTGGTGAATCAGACAGAACGGTGTTCCGTATGATTCAACGCAAGGAGGACTCTAACTCGTTAACCCTTATGGGGCTTCAGTTTTTTGGCCTAAATCCGTAGCATCCGTCAGAATTATTACGAGACGCAAAGTTACAATCCATCATAACCATCTTCGTGCAGACCATAAAAATGGAGGCCCTATGCGATGAACACCGTCGAACCGATCCGCTCGAAGGACCAGATCACCGCAATTAAGAAAATCCTGGCCTCGCAGAATCTCCGGGACGCGGCACGTGCCGTGGGCGTCACCGATCCGGTGGGGACACACACGCTCCGTAAAACGTTTGGGTATCACGCCTATCAAACGGGGTAGACCTCTCGGTCATCCAGCAACTGCTCAACCATAGCAGTCCCGGCACGACCCTGGCGTATATTGGCATTCGACGGGAAGATTGGGACGCGGTGTACTTGGGACTGAATTTGTAAGATAGCATCTTTCCGCCCTCCAACCAATACAATAATGATGCTGTATTGCGGTGCTCGCTAGAACTTCAACTTGAATTTTCCTTTAAATCTCGTTTAGTACCAACGAACCCTCATCCACATTTCGTACAGAGCAAAGCATTATGCTAAATTACTTGCCGAGTCTATCTTCACATGTTGCGGCCTAGTATTGCCACCCGACTCGACCAAGCAGAAGTGAATCTCATGGTGATTGAGAAACTGAATACTGGCTAGCCACCCTGTCTGACCTCACCTTGCGGCGGACGGTGACATGATCTTCGCGGCTTTCAATGGGCGGGTCGGCCATCCCGTTGCGCAATTCGCTACATGGCCGGACTTACCCCGGATGGAGACACTACGTTACAGGCTGCACATTATGATCGTCGTCATCAAAGCTTGAATCCAGGTGCGGGAGACCCTGGCAACCTGGAATTCCGGAACGTGACTACCCTCGCGGCGGGTAAAGAGGAAACTGGAGTGCCATCCCCTTGGCTATCCTCTCAAAAACCGATCGCATTCTAGCTGCGATCTTGTGCTCGTTTGCTGGCGGGTATCCGCTGACGGCAACCGTACTCCTTCATCTATTAGGATGTCTCAGCTTTTTCACTGGCTAAGAAACAGACAGGCGAGATCCGTTCTGGTATCCTACGATTGTATGGACGTTCTTTCAGTATTCAGCGAAATCTATGTCACAATTCCCTCTATTTATATTATAGACCTGAAAGGTGTTGTATGCCTCATGACATTGATCACAGCTCGGAGCGCTTGGCTGACTGGATTACTGCTCGCTAGTACCAGTGTAGGCTTCCTGCCGGGCGCAGCCAATGCCGCTGCACTTCCTGGGCCCCTCTACAAATTGGCGTCCGCGCCCACCGTCTATGTGGAACATGGCGGATCCCTCCACGCCATTGCGTCCCCGGCGATGCTCTATGACCTGGGCTACACCTGGAGTGATCTCACCACCGTCACTATCCTGCCGGCCCCCGTCGGACGTCCCGTTGATCTCGTAAAACTCGCTAACACTCCCAAGGTATACCTCTACCAAAATGGCCAAATGCACTGGGTTGAAAGCGGTAAAGTCTTTGACCAAAACGGATTCCAATGGGCCAATGTTTATGCCGTTAGCAAACTGCCCTCTCCTTTAGGCGCACCGCTGACGGGCATCGCAGCCCCGTCCCTCACGGTCCCACCCGCAGCTTCCTATGTGTCGCTGTCGTCTTTCCCCTACATTCCCGCCGGCGGCACCAAGACCCTTGCGATTGATGCGTTAACCACGACAGGCGCTATCGATACCACCTATAATGGCACGCTCACCGTATTGAATCCCACCGACGACCTCACCTTCAAGAACACCGCCGGCACCTACGTACCGGGACCTGTATCCATATCATTCACGAATGGTGTGGGCCTCCTTAACATAAAGGCTGGACCGACCACCGGCGACGCGGCGCTCGAGTGGAATAACTCCGGCATACCGGGCCTCACCATTCTTCCCAACAACACCAGCCAGATTGGGTGGCGTGTCTTTACAACCCATGGTTTGCCGGTATCCTCAATTCATCCGATCACCGGCCCCACCAAAGTGCTCATAGAACCGGTGGATGCGGCAGGCGCCATTGTCCCAGCCACGCTCGCGGACAACGTGGCGCTCGATCTCAGCAGCCAGGCTCCTTATTATCAAGACGATCTGAGCAATGCCTTGGTAGGAGGCACTCCGTCCTTCACCGATGTCTATGCCGCATCGACCGCAGTGCCATATACGTTCACGGGAGACGAATTCGGCGGAGGCTATATCGGCGTTAGTCCTGCGTACCCGGCCACGATAGGGACAGCACCTGATAGCGCCGTCAATGCTAAGGTGACGGCGGTAATCGGACCATCGTCCACTACGGCGCCGGTGGTTTCCAATCCCGTATCCAACAACTTTGGTGAAATCCAAACCCAGTTAGTCACGGGAATCCAGCCGGACCAGACGTATAGCATTCAATTGCAGCTCGAAACCGATAATAACCAACCGATCCTCGGACTATTCCAACTGTTGGGGCAACAAGCCTACCCCACCAGCGCGTCTGGTGGGCAAATGGTCACGTTCAGTATCAGCACCGGCGGGCGGGCCACACCATCTAGGCTCACATACGGGCATCTCGGTGCAAATCATGTTTATCTGACGTACCACAGCGGGTCAGCGAACAACGTTCCCGATGCGTTATCCCTTTTCGGTACGCAAAATGAACAACTAGCAGGCAACATGGTCGATATCCCTATCGTGCAGCTGATCACCAACGCCTTTTAGTTCCACCTCACATTTGTTCCGTGCGAGCGATGGCGCGCACGGAACAGTTTTGCTTAAAAACCCGTGCTGGCATCGCAAAGTGATGTTCTCAGTGAGTGTCGATTCCCACGTTATTGTGCCATTAGAGGCCCTTCTTTTCTCATGTTGTCGTGCCGCCCCGGGGCGGCAAAATTTTTTTGCGGGAATTCGACCATCTCGCTTGTCTTTC
>JAKAAS010000331.1 GCA_021802225.1 Bacillota bacterium | reverse complement strand
AGTCCTACGGCGCTCACCTGTTCGTACGGACCAGCCAGGGTGTGCACCTCACCGAGATGGGGGAGGTGCTGTACCGCTATGTGAATTCCTTGCTGCAATTGATTCACGAATCTCAAAATGCGGTGCAAGAAGTGGCGGATAGCCGACCGCAAGTGCTGGCCATCGGTGCGAGTCTGACCATTGCGGAATATCTGCTGCCGGGAATTCTGGCCGAATACTGCCGGGACATGCTGAATGCGCGGTGGTCGGTGACGATGGCGAATTCGCGGACAGTCTTTGAGCAGGTGCTCAACCACACCTTGGATATTGGATTGATTGAAGCGCCGATGGCCGACCCGCAGGTGGTGGTGCGGCCGTTTTTTGATGACCACCCGGTGGTGATGGTGGCGCGCACGCACCCTTGGGCCCAGCGCGGGGAGGTATCCTTGCGGGAATTCATGGAGGAGCCGCTGATTTTGCGCGAGCCCGGGTCGGGAACCCGCATGGCTTTCGAAGGGGCCTTGGGCCATGCGGGGATCGATCTCAAGCAGCTGAATATCCGCTTGGTGCTTGGCACGACGCACGCGATTAAGCAGATGATGCTGAAGGGTCTTGGCATCAGTGTCCTCTCGCCTCTGACCATCGAGACGCGGGAGGCCGATTTGTTCTGTGCGGTGCAGGTCGCGGGGTTAAGCCTGTACCGGACGTTTTCCTTGGTTTACCACTCGGGCACCGTTCCGCGCATTGGCGAGCGTTTTGTGCAGACGGTCATGAAAGTTTCCGCAGCTACCGCGTAAAATCCCTGAAAATATCCCCGCGGAGTTCCTTTGTCCGGTACAATAGCCAGTATGGACAAAGCATCCGGGGGTGGCATTTTGCGAGGTTGGGTCAAGGGGGCTCTCACCATAGGGGGAGGGCTGGCGGGAGCGCTTCTGCTTTATGGCGGGGTGTCTCTGATTTTGCCGCCAGTGGTGCCGAAGGCGGCTGGACCGGCGGATACCATCTCGACTGTGCGGTCCCGCGGCACACACAGGCTGCGCCGTGAGAACAGCCCTAAAAGCGTGCCCGCGATTGCCCCGGTGGGCGCAGACGGGCTGGTAAAAATGGCATATGCGGGCAGCGTCTGGCAAAATGCCCTGGCACGGGCCAAGACACTGGGCATACACATGCTGCTGCCCACCTCGGCTTACCCGCACACGGTATTGGAAGAGAGTTACATTGAAGGGTCCGTGCTGGATTTGGAATTCAGCGACATGCTGGCCGTGGAGTCCAATGACCCCATCTCCCCTACATATAAGCCGGCCTCCTCCGTGAACGTCAGCCTGGCCGATGGGGTGCCAGCCCAGTGGCTGCTGATTTACGGACTGGGGGGACCGGCTTACCGGCTAGACTTTCAACAAGACGGCACGTATGTGCGCCTACAGCTGTTTCACAGTTATATTCCCGCGTCTGCTGCTGCCAATGAGACCATTGCCAGCGAGTTTTCCCCTGTTTCTTGACAAATCTTGCATGCAGCCCTCCAAGAGATGTACACTACAAAGTGTAGTTTAATTAAACCTTAGGAGGCTTGCTGCATGTCTAAGAGAAATGTCATCTTGGTAGCCGCGGGCCTGACAGTGGCGCTGGCTGGCTGCGGAACATCGCAGGCGGCAAAGCCTGCGGCCTCGCCGTCCAAGACGATGGCCAAGACCGCGTCCACGACCACCAAGACGGTGCAGGTGGCGGAATTGCAAACGAATAAGACAGCGCAAATGGTGGAAGCAGGACAGCAGGCCACATTTGTCGTGACGGCTACTGGCTCTGGGGGCCAGCCGGCTGCGGGCCAGCCGGTGACCGTCTATATCGGGCCGATGGTGCCCCTGGGAGCCGGCGTCAGCCAATGGTACACCACTGGTGCCAGTGGCATATCCCGTTATGTCTCCAGCTACTCCAAGAAGACGAATAGCATGGGGCAGGCGACTATCGTCCTGGCGGGGCAGCCGGTGAAGACCATGGAAATGGTGGGGATTAAGGTCGGGTCGTTCAGCACATTCAGTCCCTCGGCCATGAAGGGGGCCGGCCTGATGGATGCCTGGTGGACAACCCCGTCGACCAGCCCCACGGCGCCCGTGGGTGACTATGTGGTCGTCAAGCCATTCGCCAAAACTGTCCCGGCCGGCACAGCGCAGCCGCTTCTGGTTTCAGTCATGAGCCCATCCGGTCCTGTCTCCGGGGCGAGTGTCAGTGTGACGCCGAAGACGGGAGGATCGTCGTCGATGGGGTCCTCGTCTTCGATGAGTTCAGCGGGAGGAACCACCATGACCACCAACAGCCAGGGGCAAGTGTCCTATACGGCCAAGGCTGGAGCCGCGATGAGCGCTTTGCCGGTGCGCATTGTGGTGTCAAAAGGCATGGGCAGAATTGCCGGCGGCATGAACGCCGATGTAGTCTCCGAGTAGCATGGAGCAGGGCAGCGCCTCAACAGGAGCGCTGCCTTTTTGCGTCAGTGGCAGGCAATGGTGATGCAGGCGGCCAAAAACAAGGCGGACCCGGCTGTGGGAAGCGCGATGAAAGGCCACAATACACCCATTTTGGGGTGGGGGGCAAAGGAGTCTGGCGATGCCAAAGCCTCGATGCGCGCCTGCCAGCCGCTGGTCCATGCCGGCTCTCCCGGGGACGGGGCGGCCTTTTGCTGTTTGAGCGCCCGAATGGTCGCGATCATCGCTTGAATGAGATAGTCGGAGGTCTGTTGCCAGGTGGTCGCATACTGGTCCGCTTTAATCTCGCGGATAGTGAGGTACTGCGCGTACAGACGGTTCAACCCGAACCAAGGCAGGGTCTTGGTCAGCAGGAGAAACAGCTGCTGGGTGGCATAATCCTGAGCGCGCACGTGGTATAGCTCATGGGCTATAATCGCGGACAAGGCTTGAGGGTCCAGCAGCTGCTGCATAGACTGGGAAATGACGATCACCGGACGGCGGCTTCCGTAGGTAAAGGCATGCGGAGCGCCGTCATGGAGGGTCATAAACGTCACACCGCCAATTTGGCCGAGGCATGGGGGGACGTCGCGCGCGGGCATCGGGCAGAGATGGGGCTCTAAGGCCGCTGTCATGCGGCGCCGGTCCTGCAGGAGGAGGCGCGCTGCCCGGACCACACGGTGGAGATACCAGCCAAGCGCTGTGGTGATCAGGGCCAACAGGGCCAAAAGCCACCAGGGGAACATGCCAGCCATAGCTGGATGCATCGAGGCTTTCATGATGGCCCATGCCAGATGGTGCCAGGCTATAGCGTCCAGCACGCCTAAGAGCACCGCAGGCAGGGCTGTCAGCGACGAGAGGCCCGCCAGCCAGATCCACGAGGCGGGGGTACTATTCATGGGAACGCTCCCTTCTCGACCGGACTATTTCTTCAAGCTTTTCGAGGGCGCCGGGTTCGACCTCGCCGATGGCATCGACAAAATGGACTAAACCGACATCGCCGAATTCGGAGAAGAGATTTTCTACGGATTGCAGGGCGCGCGCCCTGGCCACGGCATCTTCCGGGGTGACGCGGTACACGTAGTGGCGGACACCGCCTTGGCGCACGAGAATATTTTGGGCCACCAGCCGATTCATCACGGTGGCTACCGTGTTGATGGAGACCGCACGGGAAGCCGAGATCTCCTCATGCACCGTTTTGACCGTGGCTTGGCCCCGCGCCCGGATAATCTGCAGCACATGATTGCGCAGCTGGTTCCTCACCGCTATTGTCATTAGAGTTCACCCATTCTTTTTTGTTTGCCAACCATTTATTTATTTTAGCATAGGAGGCGGGCTCGCGGCGAACAGCCCGAAT
>JAKAAS010000330.1 GCA_021802225.1 Bacillota bacterium | reverse complement strand
CGTGAGCGTGCGGACATTTTTTCCTCTGAAAGCTCCCCCTGTCGGTCAGTTGAAACGGGGGACGGTGCGCTGCTGCCTGAACCACACGAGATTCACACCGCTGTGTGGACATTGCCGCGCACACTGGGAGGCTTCACGAATAGCGGGATACTGCTGGTCATGCCTGTCTACGCACAGTTCGGTCGGAGGCAAGATCAATCCGCCCCCAACATAGAGGGCGGGTTGCGGAAAATTCTTCAAGGGACGATAACGGGCTTCAGGGCGATGGGCCCGTTCAGATAGTTCAAGGCGGCTTGGGGTGTGCCGCTCGGCGAGAGCACATCCATTACGCTGGTCGAGTAGCCATAGGGGTTGTTTTTAACGAACCCGAAGTTATAGGTCCCGGCTTGCTGCTCGAGGGGCGCCACCTGGCCTGGCGCATAGCCGTCCTGTAACAGCGTTGTCACATACAGACCCCAGCCTTTGCCGATAGTGCCGGTAAGAGACTGGGGAATGCTGATGCTGACAGTATGCGTGAGCTGGTCCGTGGATACCCCCAAATTCTGGGAGAGCACGGTGCCTTGCGCGTTCACGAGTTCTTCGGTGCCAAATCCCGACACCGTCAGGGCATAGGTCCAGGGTTTGGCGAATCCTATATTGGCATATGGCAAGGACGCCGTGCTGCCGCCGGACGCCGAGGGATTGGCCAGGTAAATTTCAATGAGTTTTGTGCTGAATCCGGCTGATCCGCCGTAGATGTTGTCGAGCACGTTGTAGGTGACATTAATGACATTGGACGTGCCCGCATCCCGCAAGGACACCGACGTCATATCGAGCATGCCGGGGATGAACCAGGTGCCGGTCGGGTATGCGTAGAAGCCGGGTCCCAGGTCATCGAAAGGCAAGTTGCGCCAGGCCGCTAAAGGTGGGGGAGAATACGACACCGCTTCGCTTAAGGCGCGGGTCTGGGCGCCGTCCGTCTCCGCGATCTCCACCGTTTGCAAGGACGCTGGGATGGTGACAGAGAGGGAATACTGGCCTTCGGCGTTGGCGGTTGTGGAGGTGCTGGCCAGACCTTGGGAACTGACCACGGCTGCGGAAATTTTCGCCTGAGGAGCGGCCGTTCCGGTGATGGTCTGCACTGTCGAGTTTACCACCCAGTTGCCGCTGTCGACACTGTAAGGTCCCGCCGCCGGCAAAGGGGCCGTGTGTCCCGATGAGAATGATGCCGTTAATGGCAGGCTGGAAGGGATGGGAGACGTCAGGTTGAACTGATTCAGCAAGCTTTGGGGTTGGTCTACGAGCCGGTGTTTGCTGATATCCACTGCCAGCCTGACATATTGCGCCATGGCCCAGTTGAGCGGGGCTGCCGAGCCGGTGGCTGCACCGGGTTTGAGTCCAATGCTCGCAGTGGCCGGATTGGTTCCTGGGGCAGATTCGGGAATTGTGGTGGTGAAGGGCCAAACTTGTTCGGGAATCATTCCCAACCCGTAGGCCATATTCTTCATGGTTTGCAGGTAAAACAGAGGGCTGTTGGCCGTTGAAATATGCTGCAACTGCGCCGCTAAATCATACTCCCCGCGCTCACCGTCCAGGACGGGCCATAGCCCCCCGTATCCTGAGCCGTTGTATGGATCCCCGTTGGCATAGTTGCCGTAGCGGTCGTGATTATACCGGTGGAATCCGGGCCCGTTCGGTGTTTGCACCCGAATCGTGCGGTCGATGACCTTGATGGAACTCTCAATGACTGGGTCGGAAGGGGAGAGGAGACCTAAGCGCACCAATGATAAAAAGCCGGCATCGACAATAGTGTTTTGGGGATAGGTGCTGCCGCCGTTGGCAATGGTGATCATGTTGGACGGGTTGACTGTGGCCGCCGTGCTGATCCGGATGAAGTACGGACGGGAAGAAAGTGGACCGTTGGCGGCCACGGTCCACGCTTGGATGTGGTCCAGCCAGTGGCGGGCTACGGCCTGATAGACGGCAGCCTGAGCCGGGTGGCCATCTTGCTGTGCGATCTTGGCGCCTAGCGCTAAAGCAGCGATGTCCACAGCCATGGTGTTGGGCGAAAACCCTGACGCCTCTTCCCAGCGTTCGAGATCGGTCCATGGGCCGTGCGCGAGAATATAGCGCAAGGCCGGTTCTATATGTTCCGTGTAGGTGGTTGGCCCGTCCTCCTTCAGTTGATACGCCAAAATCACCGGAAATCCATCTTGGTCGAGTTCCTGACCTGTCCAAAAAGGGGTGCCGTTGGCATAAGAATTTTGGGGGAAGTTGCCATTGGGGTACTGATCTGTGGTGAAGAACCAGTGCAGGATCTGTGAAGCGGTGCGCTTGTCGCCGGCGGCGAGCAGCGCGGACGCCATTTGATAGGCATCTCTCACCCATGTCATGTGATATCCCGTGACGGACGCGCTGGTGGCCGGTTCATCCTCGCCCCACGGGGTGGTCAAAGATGCAGCCATCGCCCCGATATCAGTTTTGTCCTCCGCGGCCTTGATGGTCATCAGGGCCAGCCAGTACTCGCGGCGCAACTGGGGAGTCAGACCATGCGGTCTATGCAGGGGAGCCAAATATTGGTGCCACTGCGCGATAAATTGGCCAAGAAGAGCCGCGGTGGGCACACTGGCAGCCGGGAGGGTTCCGGATGCCACGGCACTGGCAGGCCCTAAAGTAGCTGTCGCCGCGCTGGTGGCCTGAGATGGGGAGCTTCCATAGCCGACAGCGACGACACCCGTGAATGTCGCCGCCGATCCAGCCAGCGGTATTTTCCCTATCTGCCCGATATTTCCCTGGGCTTGGGTATACGGCGTTAAATGGCCTGACGCCAGCAACTGGGTGAGGCCATCGGTGCTGCCCATGTAACCAGTGCTGGTCTGGGTGAAGGCGGGACTGCTGGCAACGGCGGATGACACTGAGCCGTTCTCAGCAATGAGCACCGGATGACCCTGGACAACGGCTGCATAGCCGCTGTTCCCTGTCCCCAAGTTATCAAGGTGGGGGTTGGAAAACAGGTAAAGCTGGTAATCGCTGGCGACCCCTGTCAAGATATGCAGGTGAAACTCCATCACGAGGGCACTCGTATGGGGATTGGTAAAGAATGTTTCCTGCAGCACATAGGCTTTGCTGGCGGGAGTGTTGACGACACGCACGGCCAACGCCTTGTCATTCACTAGGGAATAGTGGTGGGACATTGCCGATACAGGCGTGGCATGGCCGTTGTGGACCACGACAAACTCAATGTCCCGGCTATCCGCCACATTAATGTTGGGATAGTAGGTTTCGCCAATGGATCCGTGCAGGACGTCCGCCCAGACTTTGGACTGGGTGTCCCGCGCTGTAATCACCGCATCACTGCGCCCGACAGTCCAATATGGGGTGGGCGGAGTTGAGGGCATGGGAGCTGGTGTCCCCGCGCTGGCCAACAGCAGCGGAGCCGGCAAAAGAAAGGTGGCGCCAAGGGCCAATAAGGTGGAGTGAGAAAAAATCCTCATATCTACAACCTCCTGAAAATAAAAAGTGTCCGTATAATCTGCAAATGATGAAGAGAATGGCGCGCGGGCCGAAGGGCAAAATCCAACAGAAACCGCCCCAACAAACACGGCAAGAGGCCTAGTTAAATCCGCACCCCAGAATTCAGAGATTAACAGAGCCATATATTGGATCTACTTACATAATATAGCAACCAAACAAAGCCAGTGCAAGTTCATGAAAGCTCCATCGGATCAAGATCCTGTAGACGCAGGGCAAAGCGACAGAGAAACCTTGTGCAGGATTGGTAAGAGCGGGTAGAAACGTCAGATTTATGTCCTGGCT
>JAKAAS010000329.1 GCA_021802225.1 Bacillota bacterium | reverse complement strand
GCCGGCCCCGAGGTTCCGCGACCCGGCGTGGCCGATCGCCTCGATCGCGGCATTCATTTGACGCAAAAAACTCCGGCCCAACAACCGTGAACCTGTTGTAATTACCAAAAACTGGGGATCTCTCAGCGTGGGACCAGTAAAAGTACGAAAAAATTGGCCGCTGCACTACGGGACAAAGGTCATGCCATGAGCGCGGATACGGTGGCTACGATGCTCCGGAAAGCGGGGTACAGCCTCCAAGCGAATCGGAAGGTTATCGAAGGCACGAAAGACCACCCCGATCGGGATACGTCATGTCAATGGATTGCCGATCAGACGGCGGCTGTTTAAGGGGCAGGGCAGCCCGTTATTTCCATCCGTCGATGCGAAACAAAAGTTACCGTCGCAGATCACGGACCCTATGTGTGTATTTGCGATAACAATTGTGGCTATGACAATTTAATGCGGGCGATGGATCTGACCGAGGCGGCTTTTTTGTATTTGCAAGGATCACTCACTATCGGGCACATTCCCGTCACCGTGTGTTATGGATAAAGTGAAGAAAATCCGAATGACAGATGCCATCATGACACGAGTAGGGCGAAAAATTCTATGGTCAAGACGATGAGAAGGGAGTGTAACAATGCGGGCAGCGTGGAAAACACAACAACGCTATCGTTTTTTTAAAGGCATCGTCACCGAATGCTGGCCTTCGGGCTTGACACTAGTTCCCTTTGGAACGCGGACGGAAAAGGTCGCATTCGATCAGGACACGCGATTTTGGAAAGGAGGATTAACGGAGACCTCAACCTGGCGAGATGTCGGAGCCGTACCCGGGGATATGGGAACGATTGCCGCGTTCCGTAACGATGAGGGAATATGGATTGCCGATGTGATCTATTTTAATCATCACCAAATTCGGGGTACGATCTCGGCCGTTCAAGGTCATCTGGTCATGGGAGAAGGAGATGTCCGATATGACAAGACCCCGTTTATGGCCATTACCTGGGATATGAACACCGTGAACCAAAATAATCGTCCGGTCACACAGGCCGACTTTACTCCAGAAGCATACCTTATTGCATGGGGAGAATTGACGGGACCCTATCGACTGCAGGCTTACCGGGTGGAGACGAACTCCGGCCCATTCCTTGCATCGAATCCAGGAAGGACACCACCCCATGAATGAGAGATATCGCCAACTTAAACGTTATGGGAGTATTCTGCTTGTGCCTCTGATCGGGGGATCGGTGATTCTGACAGGATGTGGAACTACGACAGCGAGCGTACACAAGATCCTCCACGCCACAACGGCTCGACGCGCCGTCTCCATCGCGTCATTGCCTCAAATTCAAATCACCCACATCCAAGGTCATGATCTCACGGGTTACCGATATCGTCCCGATCAAACGGTTGTACATTTGACGATCATACCTTCGACAAAAATTTGGGATAATGGGAAGATGATCCTGTATTCCCAGGCACCGTCGCTGAAGGCCCCGGAAACGATCTCGATCCGTTATCAATCCCAAGCCCCTCACGACATCAAAAATATTTACGGACCGTGGCAACATCTCAGCGGCATCATCCAAAGAGTATCGCATGCTTCTGTCACGATTCGTACCACACGCCCGGCGATGGATCCTCCCGGGACTCCCTTCACGCCGCAACGTCTGACCCTGGCCTTCAATGCCACGAGTAATTTTTCGGGCACGTCATCGGCATCATTACGCCCGGGCCGACGCCTCGATGCTCAGGTTATCGGAGATTCGAAGACCACCCTGTTTATCGTAACAGCGAGTCTCTACCGACAAAAAGGGTCCCATCAATGGACCCAAATCGGTTCGCCACAATCCTAATGCCTCGACAAGGAATTCAAGGCCCCCGATGGGAGGCCTTTTCCCGTCCCATGGATCTTGCGGCGATAACATCACCATGCGACCTCAGAAATTCGAATAGGGAAAGAATTAATGACGGTCTTCGCTGATCCCGCCTCATCCAGTAAACGGATCGCCTATCGGAGGCCGTTAAGAATGGGCCTGGAAGATTAATTGCCAGATTTGTCCAATTCTAGCGTGGTTAATCCGCGTTTTGTTGGTGGGACCCCTTAGTGCAATGTATGGCGAATACCCGTACGACAACGGGTCTCATAGTGCAAGCGAATCTGGTAGATAGAACCAGCTATCCAACGGGTTTATCGGTCGACCCCGAAACCTTGGCAAAACTGAATCGAACGACCGAAGAATTTCATGGCGAATGGCATGACGTTATCGCTCCACATCCTCACGATGCGTAAGTTATTTTACGGAGCGTACTAAAAAGCGAATTGCAGGATCTGCTCTGAAAAGTCACTGCTCCCAGATCTTGACGGTCGTGAGCTGTCTAGGAGACTTTTCATAAAGTCTTTGAAATAAGAAATTCGAGGATTCGTTAGCGATCGCCCGCATTCGGAACCCCATTTTTCAAATCGTCCATTCCAGGGCTTTCTAAAAAGGCTTTGACCATAAAATTTTTTCCCACATGGCCCTCAAAAAGCAATGGAAATGACCTATTTCCTCCGCTGCAAGGGGTAAATTGCGCACATTTTAGGGACGGCGTTTCGGCTGCCAAACCTGTTGGGACAGTCCCACTGTCGACATGGCAGCACGCGAACGTCGGGAATTGACGGTGACGATTTTAGTGGCCTCATCACACGCGTTTAGACATGGTGGAGCAAACTTTTCGAAGTCTATCATTCGCGACGGTAGCGTGCTAAAGTATGTGATTGCCATTTTTTTTGGCCATTGGCTGTTATCCTCCTATAGCAGTAGACGCATTGATCCTGTCGCGGTAGACTGCGACATTTGTGGCAAATCCCGGGACTGTCTCGGTGCCCCCGCCCCGCTTAGGACCGAGAGCGTCTTTCTTATCAGGGGACAAGGTTCATTCACTGCATGGAACAAGTCATTTTTGCTGGGATATGCATAGCCGTGATCGAAGTGGCCCACATCTGTTTCACGATACGGTCTCAAGGTTTGGTGCCAGGAGACGGCGAAAGAGCAAGCGGGGAGAGTCGTCCACCAGACCGGCCGGTACCGGATCGCCAGGGAAATCGGCCACTGGAAATTTCCTCTCTACCGTTTCGTGGCGGCGGATGCGACTTCCGGTTCAGGAGCGGTCCGACCTCTTTGCGCCTCCTCGGGGACCGCGGAATCCTACCTTTTCCACGTTGCAGGAAGCCCTGCCCTGAAGAACGTGATGCCCGACCAGACCAAGAAGATACTCGAACAGACCTTCCTCCAAAAACTCCTGGGTCCACTACGTGACCGGATCAACGGACTCAAAAAGTCAAACCCTAATCACAAATCCCGCAGAGCCACATAGGAAGTGTAAAAATCCAACTATTTACATGCGAAACTTGAAATAATTCGTCGCCGAGCGGATCGCCCGACCTACTTATAAGGAGGCAACAAAGTGAATGGAAGAGTTGCGATGCCGCCTGCGGTGTGCCGCTGACAGAACTGAATTTGTGGCGGTCACCCGGCAGTGACCAAACACGGCGGCTTTAATCAATTAGAGGCTCAAAGCGGGAGGTGCCACCGACTGGTCTCGCAGGATCATAGTCGCGAAGTCGAGGGGCAACACCGCCATGCGGTCTGCGGACAAATCATATGCGCCGTTCAACGAGAGTTCCGATCTCGAAGGAGATTGGCCTAGACCTTTATATTGCCATGTCACAGGAAAGTTACGGCCCCAAAGGGCAACTAACACGAGTCAAAGCGAGCCAAGCCGCGCTCAATGTCATTGGTCATGTGGCGCGCCATATTGTCTTTACTTTGCGAGGCATTGCT
>JAKAAS010000328.1 GCA_021802225.1 Bacillota bacterium | reverse complement strand
CTGAGGTAAGCAGGTGGAAAGGAGCCTCTTTGTGTTGAAATTTGCGGCTAATCTATCCATGTTATATCCTGAAGTACCATTTTTGAAACGCTTTGAATCTGCGGCTCGTTCGGGCTTTCACGCCGTCGAATTTCTCTTGCCGTATACGGTGGGATTAGAAGCGGTCCGTACAGCTGTCCAATCTCAGCCATTGTCGATTGTTTTATTTAACTTGCCGGCCGGAGATTGGGACAATGGCGAGCGGGGTCGACTCGAGATCCATCACCCGGTCATAACTTTCCCGGAGAATCGCGACCCGTTGTACCCAGCTTTCGGGAGCTTGGGGAATTGTCGCCCTTTTCGCCTGAGCCAGCAAAGCTTCTAAGGCCAGCCGGGCATCAGAGACAATCCCTAAAGTCGGCTCGATAATCCGGCCAATCTGAGTAGGTTCCACGTCGATATGAATGAACTGCCGGCCGCGAGTGTACACACTCAGATCTCCCGTATGCCGTTCGGCAAAACGCGCCCCCACCGCGAGGACCAAATCCGACTCCAAGAAGATGCGGTTGGCAGCGCGCGTCTGGGTTTGAATACCCACTGTTCCCACATATAAAGGATGATCCGGCGCAATGGCTCCCCATGCCATAAGTGTCGGGGATACGGGAATTTGAAGATATTCGGCAAACTGCAGCAAGACATCTTCTGCATGAGCGTTCATGACGCCTCCGCCCGCCAAGATCAGGGGCGCTTTGGCCTGCTGAATCAGTCTTAAGGCTCGGTTAATCGCTAACGGATTGGGCGGAGTGGGAAATACTGGCAATGAACCATCCACGTCCGGATCATAGAAAATTTCCGCCTTTTGGACATCCAACGGCAAATCGATATGCACAGGTCCCGGACGACCTTCCCGCGCAATCCGAAAAGCTTCCCGAAATACCCAAGGGACTTGTGCGGGTTCCATGACCAGAAAACTCTGCTTCACCACGGGTTTGACGATATTGACGATGTCCACCGCCTGAAACCCTTCTTGATGCAGCTGCCCTCGGGGTACTTGACCGGTGATGGTAATCAAGGGAATAGAATCTGCCCAGGCGGTGTACAGGCCCGTTACCATATTCGTTCCTGCCGGACCCGATGTTCCGATGGCGACACCCACCTGGCCTGTGATTCTCGCCCACGCGTCGGCCATATGGGTGGCACCTTCTTCATGCCGCGCAGTAATAGCCTGAATGCGGTCCGCTACCTTTGACAATGACTGATAAAGCGGCAAGATGGACGCCCCGGGTATGCCAAACACCGTGTTCACCCCTTCATCCAGTAGAATGGACACGACGGCATCCATTGATGACATTTTTGGCATAAATGTTCTCCCCTTTTCCCATGTAAGATGAGTTCCTCAGTTACTAACGCGTCACAAGACCTTCGTCGTGGTATGCCTCCCAAATCACATCCACCGGATGTGCAATGCGTAACTTGGACTGCTTCTCTCCCACTCCTGATGCAATCTGCAGTAAACACCCGGGATTGGCGGCGGCGACCCACTGGGCTGCCTTGGGAATATTCGCAACCTTGCGCTGTAATAATTTTTCCGCCATCTCCGGATGCGTCAAATTATAGATTCCCGCCGATCCACAGCAGAGATCAGACTCCGGCATTTCATGGATGGCATAGCCAGAACGCAATAAAATTTGACGGGGTTCCTGCCGAATGCCTTGAGCATGAGCTAAATGACAGGGGTCGTGAACGGATACCACGCCATGAGTCTTTGACAAAGTCGGCAAAGACAGGTTGGCCAAATAGACCGTAATATCGATGACGGCTTGCTGAAAGTGTTGTGCCCGTGCATGCCAGGGGTCGTCGGTTGCGAATAGATTGGCATATTCCTTAAGCATCGCTCCGCAACCCGCTGCGGTAACGATAATAGCCTTGCTGCGAGACTCTTCGAATGCCTGAATGTTGGCACGAGCCCAATTTTTGGTCACATCAGGCCGTCCCCCATGCAAATGCAGCGCACCACAACAGCGTTGCTCCTGAGGAATCACCACATCCACGCCTCCCAATTCCAAAAGATCCACGGCATGGTGATTGGTATTGGCGTAGACACTATCCATAACGCACCCGACAAAGAGCATAACCGGTTGAGAAGATACAGATGACGCACGAGATTTTCGCCTGCGGCTCAGTGAGGGGGGGATAGATTCAGGCAATCCGCGACTGAGCTTTCGCAAACTGTTCGGTAAAAACGGCAAACGCGCCACCCACGTGCCCACGACCGGAATCCGGCTGAACCGCACCAAACGTTGAAACCACGTCAATCCCCGGCGAGAACCCAAGAAAAATTCCAGAAAGCGCGCCAACTTGCGAAAGCTGCGGGAAGGATCAGCTTGGGATAACTCACGGGAATCGGCAGATTCCTGCCGCCATTTTTCAATCAAATGGCCTGTCGCCACGTGGGAAGGGCACACCATTTCACAGGCACGGCAATCCAGGCAATCGTCTAAGGACTTTATCGCGTTTTCGTTGAGCCATGAAGCATTCTCCTCGAGTTTCTGCAATAAAAACACGCGCCCTCGTGGCGACTCGGCTTCCACTCCCGTCGTGGCGTAAGTGGGACAGGAGGATAAACAAAGACCACAGTGCACACACTGTCCGGTGTCCACGAGTAATCACCTCCTTGCCGTTTCGTATTACGAAACATCGTTTCGTAAAATGATTATACTTGATGAAAGACTCAAAATTCTACCCCCTTAGAAAAGACTTTGGATATATTTTTTGGCCTTGCCATGAAATACAAAATGATAGAGGGGTTCCGAATTTGGAATGGCAAACTTCATCACAAACACAGATTCGAGGATTTGTCGCACTTTATACGACCCTATGCCAATACGAACACAATGGGTAATCTTTTCTATCTGTGTTCAATTGGCCGTCCTATGGCTGGTGGGTTCGCGGAATATTCATCCCATAAAACCCTTCGTACGTTGAACGAAAGGTTATCGGGAGCCAAAAACTTCTAGCGGGCCTATCTTTACTTTTTGTCCATGTATCCTAGACGCTCCGATATTTGACGGGCCGCTTCGACGATTCGCGAGCCGACCTCGTCGGCCCGTTCACGGGACAGTTGCGCAGTCGGTGCGGAAATGCCGATGGCCGCACTCACGTGATTACGGTAATCGACGATCGGGGCCGCAACACAACGCGCCCCTGCCACCTGTTCTTCGTTATCAACAGCGTACCCACATTCTCGAATACGGGCCAGTTCAGCTTCGAGGCGATCCCAATCCGTCAGAGTTTGTTCAGTAAATCGGGGCAATTCGGGTTGTTGCTGCCGAAGACGCTGCAAGAGTCCGGGATGATGTGCCAATACCGCTTTCCCAACGGCTGTGCAGTAAATTGGAGCGCGTCGGCCCACATTGAGTTGCATGCGCAACGGTTGGTGGGCATCAATGGTCGCAACATAAACCATCTCGATCCCGTCTTCTACAGCCAGATTCACGGCCTCTTGCAGTTGGGATGCCAAATAATCCATAATCGGTTCTGCCGCCCGGTGCAGCGGCCAAGAGCGACTGGCCATGCCTCCTATTTCGACCATACGCAATCCCACACGATATGATCCTTGCGTGTCGTTCTGCTCCACATAACCTAATTGAACTAACGTCTGCAGTAAGCGGTAGGCCGTACTTTTGTGGACACCCACCTCCTCGGCCAGATGTCCTAAGGACATTTCCGTATGCATGACTAATGTCTCGAGTAGCCGAAAGACACGTTCCACCGACTGAACCCGTGTAAAACTCTCTGATTTGGAGACAGGGGACTCCTGGTTCATGGTCATCG
>JAKAAS010000327.1 GCA_021802225.1 Bacillota bacterium | reverse complement strand
GATTTTACAACCAGTCACCGATTTGTTGCATATCGGCATTGCAGTGATGCCCTATCTGCCTACGGCAGCAGAGGTCCGGCAAGGGTTGACGGAGTTCATGAAAAATAAATGACGTCCTCTTCTGGGGAAATCTTGGATTGGGTGCAGAGTAAAGGACATCAAAGTGAAACCAGAAAAAGTTGGGGCCTCCAGACCATGAAATGGGCGATGGCGTGTTCCGGCACGCCGAGTCTGGAAGAAGGCTGACGGGCGCCATCTTGCAGTTTGCGCCCGTGCCTGACTAACCTCACCGCTTGCGCTCCCGGCCTGCTTTCTGGTTGCTGGGAGGCAGCATGGCACAAGAATATGACAATAGAGATAGAGGGAGGAAAAGCTGGTGAAACTGTCGAATCCCGGGGAAATTTTGTTCTTCGTGCCTGACGTCCGAAAGGCTCGAGAATGGTATAGCGACCTTCTTGATTCCCCGCTGATTTTCGAGGACGACGGGTACTGCAGCTTTTTGGTGGATACCACCCGGGTGGGCCTGCACCCAGCGGATGAAAAGAGCCCGAACGGTGCTGGCGGTGAGGTCGCCTATTGGCGGGTTCAGCATTTGCAGGAGGCGATTGTCTATTTTTACGATCACGGCTGCCAGATGTACCGTGGTCCTGTATGCGGCATTGATGGGATCTATGTTTGTCAGATGAAGGACCCGTTTGGCAATGTGTGGGGTTTGATGGAACAAGAGCAGCCACACGATCCCGCCCTGCGCCTAGGGGACTTGCAGCCGTATTTTGCGGCCTGGCAGGGAGCCTTGAAACTCTGGACTATGCGCGGCAGCACCGTGCGCGGCATTTCCGATGGTGCGACGCTGATTGTCGATACGTTCTGGCCTGCACAGCCCAGCAGAGGGGATGTCATCATATTTCGCTCGCCCGTGGTGCCCAATACATGGTGGGTATCGGTCGTCGCACAGACGCCAGGAGAAGAAGCCAGTGCAGAATTTCGGATGAGATTTCCCCAGAAGGAGCCGACGGTGCCGCCGGATTGTTATGTGGTGCGGAGTACAGCGAATGCGTTCGACAGCCTGCGCTTCGGCTATCTGCGCCGTGAACTGGTGCGGGGAGTGGCCATCGCGGTGATGGCCAAATAATTCGCATCCGCAATGGGTGGACTGCCTCAGTCGGGGTGAGACCGTCGGAGGTGGGCTGTTGAGAACATCCAGATGCGGGATCTGAACATGTCTGCTCTGACCTGTTGTGCTCAGGCTGCCTGTGCGGTGTGACAGCCCATGGCAGCCAGCCCAAGGAAGTTTCGCTCAACGCATGCCTTCGTGTGGACGCGAGGGATTTCTTGGGCGGACAGAGAGGGAGAGGATAAGAGCGCAGGCAACCAAGGCAAACGCTCCCCAGGGCGCGGCTTGCGGTCCCTGGTGATCTTCCAGTGCCCCCAGCAGCGTAGTGCCGGCGAACGTGGCCAGTCCGCTAGCCCCATTAATCCAGCCCATGATTGCTCCGTGCAGGTGTGCGGGAATATCTTCCACCCCTGCCCGCTGCACGCCGATGTTGAGCAGGGGATAGAGAGGAAGGGAAAAGGCGACGATGCTGACTAAGGGCACGTGAATGAGAGCCATCACCAGATAGACCATGCCATAGAGAGAAAACACGCCGGTCAGGATGGTCCGGCCGCCATAGTGGTCGCTCCAGCGCCCGATTCGTGAAGCTAGAAGCCACCCTCCTGCAGTGGAAATGGCTGAAGTCCAGCCCACCCATTCCGACGATACGCCAGTGGCATGGAGGTAGATCCCGAAATTCGTGAAAAATCCTTCGTTGCCTGCGTAGGCCAGAAAAAAGGGGAGCACTACCGCAGACACTACCACCAGAAGGGGGCCGCGTGCTGGCCCGGTTCCAGAGATCCGGCTGGCACTGGGCACCGACACAACAGGGAGAACATGGCGGCCTTGGCGCCACAATAGGGTCAGAGGTAAACAGGCTGCGACTCCCAGAGCGAAGAGCAGCCAGGGAAAGCTCCGCGGAGTCAGGTCGAACAGCCATCCGCCGAAAAGCCCTGAAATCATCCACCCCGCACTTTGCCAGCGCAGGCGGGTCGCAAGCCGCCCACCTATATTGCCCCCGCCGACTGTGAGCGAAGCGAGTGCGGCGGGCGCCAGGGCCGAGGAGAAAATGGTGGCAGAAGCTGTGAAAGCAATATAGGACCAGGCAGAACTGGAGAGGATAGCTCCGCTCCCCAGTCCTAGATATCCGGCCAGGCCAATAACGCCTAAGGTGACCAGACTTAAGCGCCGTGACAGTTGGCCCCAGAGCATGGATCCGGCAAAGGTCATTAGCGCAGGGAGCGCGGCCCCCATACTGGCCTCGAGGTAGCTGGCATGAAAGTGCTGGTGAAGGTATAAAGGGCTGTAGGCCATAATCATCAGCAAGATCACGGCTTCCATGGCCGAGGCCACAAAGAAGGCCTGCAACACGGAGGCGGGTGTTTCTGCTGGCATTGGTGTGTCCATTTATTTTAAGAGCCTCACTTTATCTGCGGCGGCGATAGGTGTCCAACCTGATCGGGTCCCCTGTATCCCCCGCTGATTAACGCGGGCGGGGCCTGTAAAGGCTGGGCCGACAAACTTCCCCGCACTGGGGGTTGGCGCTTCTCCGACGCACCATTCTAACGCAAAGGGCAGGCCAGGGCTAGCTGGCGTAAAAACTTTGCGCTTGTGCCCCCGGCTCTGGTGTTATCTGGGCAGGGGGCCAGGGCACTGACACGATCTTGCCAACTTACCCCGCGGAAACTGGATGACAGGACTGGGGGCAAAGTTTTCCGGTCGGCGGGGACGATTTCACCGAGTCATCAGAAGGGACAACGGCGACGCGTGGTAGTGTTAGGAGGACAGGGGGATCCTTGCTCGTGTCCGGTCTGTAGGGAAAGGGGTGACGGCGTCCTCCCGCGTGGTTGCGTTGCACTGCTGTCTATGGATATGTCGCTCGGCCGCTCCAACTGCTCCGCCATCCATTTCCGCGTATGGAGTCACTTCTGGTTGTGGACCTGGGGTTCAACCCCGGTAGATGTCACGGCCGGCAATCTAATCTTTGTCCCGGTAGCCCAGTTCTGCTTCTAACAAGGTGTGTTTTGGCGCGGAGCGGGTTCTGATGGTGGGGAACCGGATATTACGAATTACATCCAATCCATATTTAATTATTATGGCCCGATAGTAGTCGTTCTTTAGGGCTCTATCGTCTGGGAGTAACCTTGGTACCAGAAGGGAAAGAGATGCAGGTGTAAATTCTCCCAAAGAGCGATAGGCTGTCTTAGCCGATGCATGTAAGGTGGAGAAGATGGAACAAAGAGGCGATGAAGCCGTTCCCACCGCCAAGCGAATGGGGAGCGGGCATGGGCAGGTAAACTCTTTGCAGAAAAATGGATGCTGGCTTGTAGGTCGCCGGCAGGAAGGCAGGAAGAAAATATGACATTGTTAGACCTGAAGGGATTGCCAGCCAGCGAACGGAGACCACTCATTGCCGAGGCTGTAAAGACTTTGAAATCTGGCGAAATGGCGATGATCGTTATCGCGCACGAGGATTTTTGGCCAGCCATTCCTAAAACAATTGAAGGATTTTCCGACCAAGTAAAATTCGAGTCCATTATCTTGGAGGATGATTACCGCATCTTCAATGTTTTAGTTTCCAAAAAGTAAAAGATTGGGTATTGCCGACTGTCTGGCTTACGGTGGATTTCATGGCATCTTACGTCGTACAGTTCCAGTAGAGGTTCAGGCATGTCTCGCTGTGAGACATGCCTGAACCTTGCATTACGTCGAGCACAGTTAACAA
>JAKAAS010000326.1 GCA_021802225.1 Bacillota bacterium | reverse complement strand
CACAGCCCACCATTCCCACTCGCTTCCCAGCAAATACCGCAAATCATTTTGGGTCTCTTTGGGAAACTGGGTCAAGGCGCGGCGAATTCGGTAAAGCAGGTGGTAAGTCGCCTCCACATCATTTCGGGCATCGTGAAACCCGCTGTCTTCCGGGGCCAGGCTCTCCAGACGGTAGTTAGGTTCCGTGGGCAGGGCAATCCGCGCCCATTCCAGGGTATCCACCGAGTGGGAAAAATCCAGGCCGGCCTTTTCGAGAAATGCCATATCAAATCCCACTTGGTGCCCCACTACCGGACGGTCTCCAATAAAGTCCTCAATTTCCCCCAGCACCTGGTCAATGGTCGGGTACTGGGCAAAGTCCATCTCTTGGAAACCCGTCAGCCTCCGCACAAAAGCCGGAACCGGCTTTTGTGGGTTGACAAAGAACGCGAGACGCTCTATTTGCCCCGCCACTTCGCGCAGCATCGCCACCTGAATGATCCGGTCCCAGTCGGGATTTAGCCCTGTCGTTTCCAAATCCACCACTACAAAATCTGTTCGCATAATGCTCCATTTCCGCCCTCAATCCTTCGTCACAATAATTTAACATATTCCCCCGCTGGGCCCTTTATGGACATAGATTGCCGCCGCCCTGCCCACACTAAACCCATCAAGAAGGAGGCGGGATTGCTTGGAAGAAAAAAACTTGCTGGCGTTCTTTCCTAAGATCGAGGATGCCCAGGAGTGCCAAAGCCGGCTGAGGCATGAAGGATTCGATGTGGTGCAGATCGACCCTATCCCCACCCAGTCCGCATACGACACACTGAACAATACGCGCATGCTTGAGGGGAGCATTCTTCTGGAAGACGTATTGGCAACAGGCGCGGATTCAGCCAACCTGGCCAGTCAAGGAATCATCGCGGACGCCTGGCTGTTCACAGCGGTGGTGCCCGCTGCGGAGCGCGACCGTGTTGCCCGCATTATTTCCGATCATGGGGGCCAGCTTTAAGCGTTGCGCACATATATAGGATTGCTGAGAATCCAGGGCCGCTGCTTGCGGCCCCGGAGCAGCTCTACCCGCCATACCCCCGGTTGCTTCACAGGCACGTCGATGATCAGCCCGTCGCTTTCACTCTCGACTATTCCGTCTTTAAGCACCCGCCACACCACATACACCGGACTGTTGCCTTTGACTCGCAGATCAGGGGTCCAAGGGACTGTGCTCCCCATAGGCCACCGGTCCGAGGACGACTCGGCCCACAGCCGGAATCCCTTCTCCGTTCCTTCCCGGCAGGAAAGTATAGCGGCCCTTCCTTTTTTCATGGCGTCGTATATCAGCTGTTTGTCACGCGCCAAATCGTGATAAGTGAGGGCGTCCGTTAAATAGAGCTGGGTGCGAAGCGTGAGGAAGCTCACCCTATAAGGGAAGACCGTAATGCCAAAATAACGGGTTCCGGCACGGGCAGCATGGGCATCGACCCCCGCAATGCCTACGACCGCCCGCTCGCGGCCCAACTCATCCCATAGCCGAACCGCTTCAGGATCCGGCCCCTGAAGCTTCCACCACGGGCTGAGAGCGGCCCGCAGGCCGGAGGGAATGGTCCTGACCGCAGGCAGCCAGCTTGACAGGTGGTTCCAGACTTCCAGTCCCGTGAACCCGGTGACGCTGCGCTCCGCCCACCGGTATGACGGCAGCTTCAGCAAGGCGTTTCCTTTATCCACGGGGTGCGCGACAAATGACAGCCCGCCGCCCTGGTTTACCGCCGCGACAATGTCTCCCCAAGGTTCCTTGGCTCCCGGCAAGCCGTCCGTAAAGAAGGCCAGCAGGTGGTTTTGGGGAGGAGTCACCTCCCCCCCTATCAAAAATAACAAGCGACCGTAATACCCCTCTCCGTAAGGGTCCGCGCGGGGCGCCAAGGTGTCATGGTCGGTCAGCATCAGGATATCCGCCCCCGCTTCTTGCCCGGCATGAATGATAGCGGGGAGTGTTCCCGTGCCGTCAGAATATTGCGAGTGCACATGCACCACCGCACTGTACTCAAAAAAATGAAAGGGGTCAATCATCCTTGTGGATCCTTGGGCGGCATGAAAATCCCCTCCGCCGTGACCAAAATGCCATCTGCGGACGCAATCCAGGCCTTGGCATGGGCGGCCCGGCGGTTGAACTGGGTCACGGCCCCAAAAATGTCCAGAGGCGTGTTGATGGGAACGGGGCGGCGGTACCGCACGGTCAATTGGGCCGTCATGGTGATCAGCTGGTGGTCATGGAACAAGGCATGCCACATAGCGTCATCAATCAGTCCGGCAATGATGCCCCCGTGGACCACCCCCTTGAACCCCTGCCAGGTTTCGCCCACAGCGAGCGCGCTGTGCACGTGGCTCCCTTCCTCCTCATACTCAAAATGGGCACGCAAGCCCACCTCCGTGTGCATCCCGCAAATAAAACAGGGATTGTCGTCCCAGCTCGCCATGGCCTTGCCTCCCCGTGTATTCAATCCCGCATGTGCTACCCCAGGAGGTGCTCCAATCGGTTCCGGGCCTCCTCTGTAATTGCCTTCTCATCCAGGGTTGTCAGCAGTCCCTCCGCCATCAGAATTTCCCCCTGCACCACCGTGTAGAGAACATCGGCGCCGGTAGCGGCGTAGACAACATTGGACACCGCATCGATTTGCGGAGTCATCTGGGCATGGGTGCCATCTACCACAATGAAGTCGGCAGGCCGGCCGGGAGCCAGGACCCCCCCGGGGCTGCCCAAGATCTCAGCGGTGCCTCTTGTCGCCATGGTGAGCGCGGTGCGCGCCTGAAAAGCCTCGGGCCGTCCTTGAGAAAGCTTCTGCATCCACGCCATTGCCTTCATTTCCAAAAACATATCCAGTGAATTGGTGGAAGCAGCCCCGTCGGTCCCGAGCCCCAGCGGAATGCCGTGGCCGGCAAGCATAGCGTAAGGCATGATGCCATTGCCGAGTTTGGCATTGCTGATGGGGCAGGAGACGATCCCCCCGGTCATGCCCTGGAGATAGGGCAGGTCCTCGGGCCTCGCATGCACGCCGTGAGCAATCACCAGCCGCGATTCGAACAGCCCGGCTTCCCATGCCACCCCAATGGGTGTCTTCCCATACAGCTGCTGCATCTGCTCCATTTCCGCCGCGCTCTCCGCCAAGTGAATCTGAACGCCCAGGTCATTCGCCACCGCGACCTCAGCTACCCGGGCCAAATAGTCCGGCGAGCAGGTATAGGGCGCGTGGGGGCCCAGCATCGGCACAATGCGGCCAGACGCTTTGGATTGCCAGTCCTGGGCAAAGCGGACGCTCTGATCAAGTTTGGCAAAATCGGGATCCTCATTGCCAACCAGCCCACGGCACAGCCACCCCCGCAACCCGCTCTGCTCGGTCGCCCGGGCCACTGCGTCCATTTCGAAATACATATCGGCAAACGCTACCGTACCCGACTTGATCATCTCGACCGCGGCCAGCAAGGTGCCGGCATAGATATCGCCGGCACTCAAGCGCGCTTCTCGTGGCCAGATGTGGGTTTCCAGCCATTCAAAGAACGGGCTGTCATCGGCGAGCCCGCGCAGCATCGTCATGGCTGCATGGTTATGCCCGTTGTAAAATCCCGGCATGACAATCCCGCCTGCCATGTTGATCACCTGGTCGACAGGACTGGTATCGCTGTCTTGGGGTCCCACACTCACAATCACCCCATGCTCCCATGTCAGCTGGCCTGGCTGGAAAATATGAAACGCGTCATCTATTGTTAACACCGTGTCGGCGTGAATCCGGTACCTCATGGTGCGCATTCGCCTCCGTTCGATTCAGGCCTGAGTCTTACCACGATGC
>JAKAAS010000325.1 GCA_021802225.1 Bacillota bacterium | reverse complement strand
AGGTCAAAACCTGTGCCGTCTATTTTGGGTAAGGGCGCGTGCGCTCCGTGCTCAGAGCCTAGAAAGGGCAGCGCCACGCGCTGCCCTTTCTCACGGCATTTTTCGCAGAATGAATAATTGTTCCCCGTTCATTGTTGCCATCTTGTTTCCGGGCTGGTTGGTCGGGCTGTTTTCCTTGGGCATGCGCTTATTCGGAATAGTTCGCGTCACAGTGGTGACCGGGACCAAACCATAGCGTGCTCCCAATTCGATGATAATGCGGTCAGTGAGCAATTGGATTTTTTTTACCGTCCGGTTGCCCACAACCCAGCACTGGTAGCTGTCCGGCCGCATGACGCGGGCAATTTCGCCCAAGGTCCGGTCCAAGTCCTGATAAAAAGCCAGGACTTGGACCGCCCGCACAGCATCTCGGGAGGAAATTTGGTTGAGGGCCGCCTGCAGGGTTGGGGAAGGGGGAATGGCGGCGGGACCCTTTGCGGCCTGCCCGCCGAGGAGAGCTTGGTCCAGACGATTGGGCGCGGGGCTGGTGGCTGCGTCTTCCAGGTCGAGCCACTGGAGGGACAGCCGGGAAAATTGGCCGTAGGCCACCGTGGTTCGGCTGTCGCCATACGGTGGGGAAGTGACCATAACATCAAAATGATCCGCGGGCAGGGCGGAAAGGTCCATGGCATTGAAGGCATGGAGGGATACCGGAGGAAGGGGCTGGCGCCTCCACAGGCGCGCATTGCCCAATTGGTTGCGCGCCATGACCCGCCGGAACGCCGCGAGCACATCGGGGTTCCACTGGGCTAGCCGGGGCGCATCGAGACGATAGAGTTTAAATTCGGTATTCCGGCTATTGGAGACCCATCTCACAGTGTCCGAAAATGCTACCCAGAAAAATGGCTGGACCGGTGCGGGCACGACGGTGGCAATACTGCGCTTGAGCCGGCTGAGATCGGCAATAACCACGGGCTTAAACCAAAAGGTTAAATGGTCAAACGTTGGCCAGTCGGCCTCAGAGACAGTGAGAGCGCTGACATGGGACGCGACCGCATCCATCCAGTACTGCAGGACATCAGGATCCCATGCAGTCGTTTTGGTGAACGCCAGCAGCCGCGATAAGGGATTCAAGTCGGATCCGCTTACGGACAGTCCCGCCAAGAGGCCTTCTACGAGGCTGGTGCCGCTCCCCATAAAGGGGTCGAAGAGCGTGCCTATGCCCGGACGGTTTCGCTTAATAACTTGAATGAAGCTGCGGGCGATCTGGGGGATCATCATTGCAGGATAACTGTGGTAGCCGTGCGTCCACTCCTTGGTATCGGCTGAAACAAAATCCCAGTAGCCGGCCGGCATCTGCTGGACTGTGCGGCGAATCGCATCATCTGAAGAAAGAGGCAATGAAATAGCCAAGAAAGCACCCGTCCTTTCTGTCGTTGCTGTCTAGTTTATCATGAGTGGGTGGGTGCGTGCGTTCCTGCGCTAGTGGGGAGAAAGCGTTCCTGTGGCGGTCGGGTGACTATCGCAGTTCGAACACTCGAATAATCGCTCCAAAGGGCTTTGGCTGTCGTCGCGGCAACGGGATCTCGCCCGGATCACGTGGGTGGCCACACGCAAGGGACTCCCGCCGCTGCCGGGAGATTTTCGGCAAAGAGAGTGAAGAATCATGCGCTGGGCTGCCCTATAAAATTTCGGCGGGGTGCTGTCTTAGCGCGGCTGAAGGTGTGAAGCGCAGGAATCCGCTGCGCATTGGATATTCAACAATGCGCAGCGGGGAGTTGGAGATTGACGTTTTGGCACTTGGTGCGGAATTGGGCAGCGCGGTCCGGTGGGGTTGCGTCTTGGGGCGCCCGCCGACCCGGGTGGCTCTGGCAATTCTGGCCAGATGAAGTGCACCATGCACCAGACTGGCTAGCGCTCAGTCCACATGTTGGGATAGATCAGCCCGGAAACCAGATTCATAGAATGCTGGTACCCATGCAGGGAATCACTGACCACATAGTCGCTCGCCGCATACGGCATCCAGATTACGGGGATATGGTGGGCGGCAAAGGCCTGGTAACGGTCAAGCCGGGATAATTCCTCGGCAGTGGATGTATAGGGGGCGTACGTTTTACCGATCAGGGCATTCATCGTAGAGTTGCTGTAATCCTCTCCATTAAGCGCCGCGTCGGTCTTAAAAAGCGCGCCCCCGGTGGGATAGTAATCAGGGCTGTAGATCCAGCTTCCCAGCCCCAGCCAAATCATTGACCACTTGTTCGCAGGCAACGCAATCAAGCTGTCAAAAGGGGTTGAGACGAGATTAACCTGCACCCCTTCCTGCGCCCAGTCGCTCTTTAGCAGTTGCGCAATGTCTGTGACGGTCTGGCTTCCCGCATTATAGTTGAGGGTAAACGCCAAGGGCTTCCCATTCTTTGTCATGATGCCTCCCCGCTCCTGCCATCCGTGCGAGAGCAGAAGAGCCTTGCCCCGGGCAGGGCTGAAAGGGTAGACGGGCGTATTCAGCGCCGTGTCGTAATAGGGCGTTGCAGGCTTCTGTGGAATGGGCCCATCTTCCATGATCCCGTTGCCATGATAGAAGGCTTGAATAATAGCGGGCTGGTTGATGCCATAAGCCAACGCCTGGCGCACATACAACTGGTGGAACAAAAGCCCGGTGCCGTCCGGCGCAGTGGCTGATTCATTCGGTTGGAGATACGTCATGCCCCATACGTAACCGGGAATGACCTGATCGTGCGTTAGCTCGCCGCGCGATTTCCACAGGCTCAAAGGCAGGTAACCTACGGTTAGGGCCCCGGTTTTCAGTGCGGAAAACTCACTGGCAGACGACGTTTCATATTGAAATACGACGGAGGATACGGAAGACAGCCGTCCCCCATAGTTCTTGTTGGCCACAAAACTCCAGGATTGGTTGGGTTGGACATGACCGAATTGGTAGGCACCGTCCACGACTTTAAAGAGAGGACTGGTGGGACTGTTGGCCTGGGACTCGATGAATCGCAGTTCAGACACAAGGTTGTGGGGATGTTTGTTCCACACCGAGGCGGGTACAGGATTGATTTGGCCTAATCCGTTTAAGATTAGCCACTGTGGGTTCACCGCTGTGGTCAGACTCACACGCAGTGTCCGCGAATTGACCGCCGTTACCGATTTGAAGTCTGCCGGCACGCCCCCGCTGCCTTCTCCGCCATAGTTCCAGGGAAGATCTTTGGCATTGCTGCTGGCGGCTTTCATGATAGACCAGGTGAAGGCTACATCCCGGGCTGTCACTGGGTGGCCATTAGACCAGTGGTAGCGGGGATTCATGGTGAGCGTAAAGACGGTTGCTGATTTGTTCCAGGTGATGGACGAGACCAGGGAATGTTTGTAATCCACGGTATCTTTAGGCGTGACGTTCAGAAGGGGCTTGTACATCAGCGCATCAAGCTCAATATTGGTTGCGCTGAATGTGTTCGTAGAGAAGACCGGAAAAAACCAATTGGGGCTGGTTTCCACGGGAAGGGCAATGACAACGGGCGCAGAGGTCGCGGGCGATGCCGCTCCAGAGGGTGGAGAAGCTCCACACCCAGCCAGTGTCAACGTTCCCATTGAGGCAGCCAAAACTAAGAGCGACCGATTGTGTTTCATGAGTTCCTCCATATGTTGTGCCCCGAAAGGTGCAGCGTGTCAGTGGATTTGCTAATTGTTGCACAACTTCCATGTGGAGTCTTCGGCACTCTGCCCAAAAACACCGCGCATGTTTTGAGGGCCGGCGGACGGGAAATCAGGGGAACGGCTCAGGTTATCGTGCCGGAGGCGGCGGTAAGTCTACGGGTACCGTATGAGAGGATGAGGCAGTCCTGC
>JAKAAS010000324.1 GCA_021802225.1 Bacillota bacterium | reverse complement strand
GCCTGATACCACTTGGGCAGTCTCCCCCCAGCCCCGCACCAGCCCTATCAGAGAAACCACCACCGCAGCATTGCCCAGGGACGGATGTTCCTGCACCAGGCTCTGGTAGCCCACGAGCTCGGGGTCGGCCAACAGCCGTGCCGCTTCTTGCAGTATCCTCCTCCCAATCATCAAAGACCCGTCCCGACTTTCCCGGCTGGCGCGGCTCGCGCTCAGAAACGCGTCGACTGACGCCGCATGCTCGAGCGCATTTCTCCGGTCCCCGGCTCTCCAGACCTGCGTGGCGGCCATCCCGTCGGACCACGCCCAACTATCCTCGACAATCTCCGTCAGCCACTCCAGCGCCTCAGCCTCGCCGCCCACCCAGCCCTCCTGCACTAAAGTTTCCAGTCCGAAGGAGTGGGCAAACGCCCCCGACGGAAAGAGTCCATCCAGAAACTGAAGCATATCCCACAGCCCGCTCTCAGAGATCATGGCGGTGCGCTGAGCGGCTCCGGGTGGAAAATCCGCGGGGCAAAATGCGCTCTTCCTGGCGGCACGGCACTCCGAGCGATAGGGCCAGCGCCTCCAGGCTCGGGTCTGCCGGGGCCATCACACAAGGCCCTTCCACCAGGCAGGGCTGATGCAAATTACCAATGTGGTAGCACAAACTTCCCATGCTTTCCATATCAGAAGGTTCCATAACCCACACCGGCAGGGGCAGCATGCGCGCTACAATTTGGTGGCGGCCATCATCATAGAGGATATCATGATGGCCGATATGGCTGAAGCGGGGCAAGTCCACTACCAGCAGGCGCCCGTTCACCGTTTCTTTCTTCCAGCGCAACTTCTCACACAAATCTATGTCGATATCGACCCAGTCGGTGGTTTTGCCCACCGCCCCAACCGGATCATAGACACCGATGACCCCAGTGACTGCAAGCGGCTTCAACCTCTCCCCCCCTTTCTCCTCCTCGGAATCCCGGCAGCCGGCTAAAACAGAAAGTACCGCTGCGCCATAGGCAGCACCGCTGCGGGACGCGAAGTCACCCGCTCCCCATCAACGTAAACCCGGTAAGTTTCCGGATCCACCCTGATTTCCGGGGTCTCGTGGTTGAGCACCATAGACTGCTTGCTGATGGAGCGGCAGCCGCTGACAGGATACAGATTGCGGTTCAGCCCATAGGAATGGGCCCGCCCGCTGTTAAAAGCATGCTGGGACACAAAAGTCCATGACAGCTGCGAGGGAGCAGACCCTTGGGTCCCGAACATCTCCCGCATCAGAAGGGGTTCCACCGTGGGCACCGATGCGTTGGCATCTCCCATGGCTGCGGCCGCAATGATTCCGCCCTTAATCACCAGAGCTGGTTTGACGCCAAAAAATGCTGGGTGCCACAGCACCAGGTCGGCCCATTTCCCTACCTCCACGGATCCCACCAGTGCAGAAATACCGTGAGTGATGGCAGGATTTATGGTGTATTTGGCCAGATACCGGCGAATCCGCCCGTTGTCATTGTCTGCAGCATCCCCGGCCAGTGATCCGCGCTCCTCCTTCATTTTATGCGCGGTTTGCCAGGTTCTCAAAATGACTTCGCCAATGCGCCCCATTGCCATGGAGTCCGAGGAAATCATGGAGAGCACGCCCATATCGTGCAAGACGTCTTCCGCAGCGATGGTCTCACCTCGGATTCTGGAGTCCGCAAACGCCACATCTTCCGGCAAGCGGGGATCCAGGTGATGGCAGACCATCAGCATGTCCAGATGCTCGGCCAAGGTGTTCACCGTGTAAGGCCGGGTCGGATTGGTGGAAGATGGCAGAACGTTGCCGAAAGAGGCGATGCGCAGAATATCTGGCGCATGGCCCCCGCCAGCGCCTTCGGTGTGGTAGGTGTGAATTGTGCGGCCTCCTATGGCAGCAATGGTCCGCTCCACAAATCCCGCCTCATTCAGGGTATCGGTGTGGATTGTGACCTGGACGTCCTCCGCATCGGCCACGCCGAGGCAGGTGTCAATCGCCTGCGGAGTGCTGCCCCAATCTTCGTGCAGTTTCAGACCGATGGCGCCTGCCTCGACCTGCTCCGTAAGCGGACCGGGGAAAGACGCATTGCCCTTGCCCGTCAGTCCAATATTGACCGGCATGTCCCGCATGGCCTGCAGCATAATGCCAAGATTCCACGGACCGGGCGTTGCTGTTGTGGCATTGGTGCCTGTGGCAGGCCCTGTCCCCCCGCCAATAAGGGTGGTCAGTCCGGCCATCAGAGCATGGCGAGCCAGAGCCGGGGTAATCCAGTGGACATGGCTGTCGATGCCCCCCGCGGTCAGGAGCATCCCTTCCGCGGAGATGACCTCCGTGCCCGGCCCAATCACCAGAGAGGGGTCGACACCGGACATGATATCGGGATTGCCCGCCTTGCCTATCGCCACAATCCGTCCCTTTTTGACCCCGACGTCCGCTTTGACTATCCCCCAGGTGTCCATCACCACAACATTAGTGATCACCAGGTCCGGCGCCCCCCGGCGGGAGGTTTTCCACCCCGCTTGGCCCATGCCGTCGCGGACTACTTTACCGCCCCCGAATTTGGCCTCCTCACCCGGCACAGTCCAGTCCTCGTCCACCTTCGCCCATAAATTCGTGTCCGCCAGCCGTATCCGGTCCCCCGCCGTAGGCCCGTACAGATGGGCGTAATGTTCCCGGCTGATCCGGCTCATGGCTTCTCCTCCAGGAACCCTTCGCGCCCCGCTTTGGCCAATGCCGCGCCGCGGACTGCCGGGTCATCCAGCAGGCCCTGGGTCAGTCCATTCAGTCCAAAAACGCGCCGGGCACCGCCGATCGCGACTAAATGCACCACCTGGCTGGCCCCCGGCTCGAAACGCACGGCCGTGCCCGCCGGGATGTTGAGACGCATGCCAAAGGCCTTTTCCCGTGAAAATCCCAGGGCAGGGTTGCTCTCAAAAAAGTGAAAGTGCGACCCCACCTGCACAGGGCGGTCACCCCGGTTGTGGACGGTCAAAACGATTTCTTCACGACCCGCATTCAGCACAATCTCTGTGGACTCACAGCGGATCTCCCCCGGTATCATCATGCCTGCTCCCCGCTCCCTTGGCGAATAGGCTGGTGAACGGTCACCAGCTTGGACCCGTCTGGAAAAGTCGCCTCAATCTGCACACTGCCCACCATCTCCGGGATGCCTTCCATCACCTGGCTGCTGTTCAACAGCGTCCCACCGTATGCCATCAACTCCGGCACGCTCATGCCGTCGCGGGCGCCTTCCATTAAGGCGGCCGCTATATAGGCCACAGCCTCGGGGTAGTTTAGTTTCAACCCTCTAGCCAGCCGCTTGGCAGCCAACTCGCCAGCCACCACAATCATCAGCTTTTCCTGCTCACTGGGACTCAGCAGCATAATTTTCCTCCTAAATACGTTGAGCATAGCGGTCAATCTGCGGAATTTCTAGGGCCATATCCCCAAAAAAGGCGGTGGCCATTCACCGGCCGTCAGATTTCTGCCGCGGCCGCCCGCACAGTATAATGAAACGTGAAAATGGCCGTGGCAGCGATTGCCACACCACCACAATTTTCCGGATGGAACGGGGCGGATGCGATTGCGGGCACCACAGACAGTGGGCATTGTCGGGGGAGGACTGGCGGGTCTGACAGCGGGAGCCTTTCTGGCCCGAGCAGGATGGGCCGTGGACGTGTTTGACAAGGCAGACCGGCCAGGGGGCTGCGCCAGCGACTACGACTTGGGAGACTGCCGCTTTCCGACCGGGGCCACTCTGGCGTTCGGCATGGAAAGTCGGGGAGCTTTGCGGACTCTTCTAGAGGAATTGCATATCACTGTCCCCGTTCAT
>JAKAAS010000323.1 GCA_021802225.1 Bacillota bacterium | reverse complement strand
GGAGAATCCCAGTTTGCTATACTCGCTGTAAAAGTTTAAGAGGGAGCGAAAGGAGTGGAGCCTCGATGCAAGCATTGCTGATTGCCCAACCGGGCCCCCGGAGCGGGGAAGTGATAGTGAAAGTGGCTGCGGCAGGCATTAATGTGAGCGACACGAAAAATGCGCAGGGACATTTTCCCCAGACGATTTTCCCCTGCATTCCGGGCCGGGACTTTCCGGGCATATTGGAAGAACGCCCCGGTTTATGGCGTGCGCGGCGGGTATTCGGGTCAGGAGCCCCGTTAGGGTTTGTCCGTCCGGGATCCCATGCCCAGTATCTTGCTGTTCCGGAAGAAGCTCTGGTGCTGTCTCCAGATGGTCTGAGCGGCGACAGGCTGGCGGCGATGGGCGTTCCCTATACCACGGCCTGGCGGGTACTGATGGGCCGGGCCCGCCTGGAGCCCGGCGAGACGGTGGTGATTGCCGGAGTCACGGGGGCCGTGGGTCTGGCGGCGCTTTCTCTGGCACGGGCCCAACGCGCCCGGGTGATTGGGGTAGGGCGGAGGCTCTCAGGGCTCTTCCCCTGGATGCTTTTGTGGACACCACCCGCCAGGAATTGCCAGGAGCAGTCATGGAGGTGACGCGGGGGCGGGGCGCCGATGTGGTGTTTGATGCGGTGGGCGGGGAGTCATTCGCGTCTCACGCCGCGTGTTTGGGGAAAAACGGCAGGATGATAGTGCTGGCTTCCGGCTCCCGGATGGTTTCCTTTGACCTGGTCGATTTCTATCACAGCCAGGCGCAGCTCACCGGGGTGGATTCTTTGCAGTTCGGTTTGGCCGAGAGCCAGCGGATTCTCTTGCGTGTCACCGGAGAACTCCGTCCCGGCGGGCTGCTCCAGCCGGAGCTGGCCGTGGTTGACCTGAGCGGCGCCAGGGAATTATACCGCCGCATCAGTCAGGGCCAGGAACACCAAAGGGGGGTCATTCGCCCATGGGGCTGACGCAAGACGGGTCCAGATGTCAAGTTCAGGGGAGGATGCCGTGAGGTACCGAGTGGTTGTCATCGTGGCGATATGCTACATGGTGGGTCTGGCGGGGACGATGACGGAATTTTCCATTCCCCCGCTGACCCCGATTTTTCAGCGCCACCTGCATATACTGGCGCCGTCCGCCGGACTTTTGATGTCTCTTTTCGCGCTGGCTACTATTATTACAGCCTTGCCAGCAGGTTCGCTGACTCACCGCTTTGGGGCCAAGGTCACGGGAATGGCGGGCCTTGGACTGTCCGCCGCGGGGGCCTTGGCCCTCATGGTGGGTTACGGGCAGGCTGACTTCGGGGCGGTGCTGGCGGCCCGGTTTGTTTCGGGAATGGGTTTCGGGCTGATTTCTGTGGCTGCCCCCGCTGCGATTTCCCAGCAGGTGCCGGCCCGGCATGCCGCCAAGGCGATGGGGGTGTGGGCGACCTGGGTGCCGGTGGGCAGTGTGGTGATGTTTGTCGCAGCCCCGCACCTGGTGACGAATCGGTCCGTGCGGCCCCTGGAACTGGTGCTGACCGTGTGTGACCTCGCGGCTTTCCTGGCCATGGCGGCGCTCCCCATGGCGCTGCCCGCGCGTCTGGGCGTCTTGGAGGATGCCCCGCAGAGCCCTGGCATTTCCCGTCAGGTGCTGGTGACGATGCTGTGGGTCGGTCTCGCGTTTGCCTGTTTCACTTTTTCTTTTGTCGCTTTCAACACCTGGGTCACCACTTTTTTTACGGAACGGTTTCATATGACACTCGTCACCGCCGGACTGCTGGCCGCTTTGATCAGCGTCGTCAACGCGGGGTTCAATGTTCTGTCGGGAGTGGCCTTGGGCCACCCCCGCACACGCTGGTATCTGGTGTTTGTCCTCCCCGCTTGGATCCTGGCTGCACTGTGGGTCGTGCTGGCTTACAGTCCCTTTGCCATCATGCTGACCGCCAGTTTTCTGACTGGGGCTCTGGGCGGGGCGATTCCCACCCTGATTTTTGCCGCGCCCGGGCGGGTGGCTCTCACTCCCCGTGACCTGCCCCTCGCGATGTCCATCGTCATCATCGGCGAGAATATCGGGATTATCCTGGGCCCTCCCATTTTCGGGGCCGTGATCCGACCCCCGCAGTTCGGGGTGGGATTTATTGTGCTGGCGGCGGTGAGTGTGGCCATGGCTCTAGCTTTAGGTCAAGTGGTGAAGCGGGTGAAGTCAGCGGGTCCCGAGCAGGCGGAGGGCATCGCCCTGTAGGGCGGCCCTTGAAATACTTGCCATCCTCAAACAGCCAGCCATTGGGCGCACGCGTTCTGATCTTGTCCCTGCGGACATAGGAATTATCCGAATGGGACAGGAGGGATAGGTGTGGCCGAGCTGTGGCATACCTTAACAGGCGAAGAAGCACTGATGCAATTGCGGTCCGCGGCTGACCGAGGTCTGAGCCAGTCCGAGGCCGGGACCAGGCTGCGCGAGGTGGGCTTGAATGCCATTCAGGCAGCCCGGAAAACGCCCTGGTGGAGCATATTTCTCAGCCAATTTCGGGATTTTATGGTTTTAGTCTTGATTGGCGCCACTATCGTGTCTTTCCTCCTTGGCGAAGTGGGCGATGCGGTCACGATTCTGGCCATTGTGCTGATGAATGCCGCCCTGGGATTCATCCAGGAATACCGTGCGGAAAAATCTGTGGAGACCCTGAAACAGCTGACCGCGCCAGAAGCGCATGTGCTGCGCGACGGCGCCGTCAAGACAATCCCGGCTGAAGAATTGGTGCCGGGCGACATTGTCGAGCTCGAGGCCGGGGACAGGATACCTGCCGACTGCCGACTGCTGGCCGTCTGGGGTTTGAAAACCGACGAGGCGGCGCTGACCGGAGAGTCGCAGAGTGTGAGAAAGACTCTGGCGCCGGTGGCGGATCTGGAAGCCCCGGTGGCGGACCGCCGCAATATGGTGTACATGGGAACCTCTGTGTCCCATGGCCGCGGGCAGGCTCTGGTCGTAGCGACGGGGATGCATACGGAAATGGGAACCATTGCCCACCTGATGCGGGAAGCGGTGGAGGACCAGACCCCTTTGCAGCGGCGCCTGGAACATCTTGGCAAGATTTTGGTGTACCTTTCTCTCCTCATTGTGCTGGTTGTGGTCATTACCGGGCTGTTCCGGGGCGAGCCCCTCTACCAGATGTTTCTGACCGGGGTGAGCCTGGCGGTGGCGGCGATTCCCGAAGGGCTGCCGGCGATTGTGACCATTGCTCTGGCGCTGGGGGTCCAGCGCATGATCCGGGCGCATGCCATTGTCCGCCGCCTCCCCGCCGTAGAGACCCTCGGCTGCACCACCGTGATTTGCACGGACAAAACCGGGACGCTGACCAAAAACCAGATGACGGTGACCGCGATCTGGGCCGGGGAGGAGAGAGTGGAGCCGGGGGAGAATGCGGGGCAGTCGCTGACCGTCCGCAAATTGCTCACGGGAGCCGTCTTGTGCAATAACGCGTCCGCGGGCGAATCCCCGGGACACGACAGCGGGCAAGCCAAAGGCGACCCCACCGAGGTGGCTTTGCTGTGGGCTGCGCAAGACTGTGGGGTCAGCCCCGCAGATATCGGCAAGGAATACATCCGGCAAGGCGAAATTCCTTTTGAATCGGAGCGCCAGCGCATGGCAGTGATGGCTGCGGACCGGAGAAACCGCCGCGCAGTCTACGTGAAGGGCGCTCCCGACGCCATTTTGCCGCGCTGCCGCTTCATGGAGCTCGACGAGCGGGTCCTGCCCATGGACCGCCGCCTGCGCCTGCAGGCGCAGGCGGCCAACGACCAGATGGCGGATGAGGCGCTGCGGGTTTTGGCGGTGGCGAGGG
>JAKAAS010000001.1 GCA_021802225.1 Bacillota bacterium | reverse complement strand
GCGATGGCAATTCACCGTTGACGTCAAGGTCGGCGACATCTTCGACCAGGCGGCACTGAAGATTATAGCGTTTAACGAATACTTTGACACGCCGGTCGATGACGTGGTCATTTCGGCTAAGACCCTTAACGGGATTTATATCAACAATTGCGTCAAGTAGTTGGATTTCACCGAAGAATGGAGACAGCAATTGGTTGCTCGGGAATATATACAGTGCGAGGTATGCGGAACTGTTACCTTACTCAGAGTCCAACTTGGTCAAACTATTCGACGGTACTCCGTTCAGGTGCCGTGTGGTCACTGTCGAATAGTAATGGAAGCGCATGTTATTCAGGAAGAAACGACCGGAACATACGACATAACGTTTACAAACGCGCAGAGATGGCAAGAAGACCCATCCGCCGCATACTACCTTGAAAGTTCTTCGGAATTCATCACTCAAAAGCTCGTCGCCTATTCCGATGGCCTGGATGAGCGGATATCCCCTTATATGCGAGCTAGCCAGGACGTAGGGTTCAGCAATTTTCCCTTGATGATGACGCTGATCAACACCGTGTGGCAGCGCTCCGAAGATGGTTGGCCACGTCTTCGGCGAATCCCGCAGTTGTATCATGCCGGCAGCATGGATTTCCTGGCCAACGAGTTAAAACACTATATCGGTAACAATCCCCAACTCCCATTATTCAACGAACTCGACTTTTTCCGCGCGATCCACTGGATCTTGTTGAGGTTCTGGGAGCCTTTCGTGATAGGGGAGCCGCCGCTAATCGAACAGGCGTTGGGCATCTCTAAGGCGATTTCCGGTTATTCGGCAAAACAAATAACTGAGATTACAACACATTTCTTGGCGGTTCTCCCCGACTTGGATCAAGAAATTTCTGAGCGAATGGCACAATTTATGCATGTTGCCAATACGCTTGTGCCTGCCTATACCCTCCAGTTCTATAGTGACGTTGAAGCCAACGGGCACGACATTCTCGATAAATACGGCTTGAGCACTGCCCGATTTGAAGAGGTTAAAGGCTTGTATCAGGATTTGTTCGAGACAATCTTTCGCTTGTCTCCATTGATGGTGGCGCACAACAACATCATCCATCGCGGTAGTATCGATGCCATGTCGGAGGGGTTTGGGCGAACGACCACCATTGCACAATTCACCGAGTTACGAACCGGCAACAAGGTGGATAAGCTGACTAATCCTAAAAAGCCGCGCGAGACGCTCGATTACCTTATCGAGTTGCCTGTAAGCACAGCTTTGCGGAATGCGATTGGCCATGCCCGATGGTCCTATGACCCTGTGAGTCAGCTTGTCACCTATGACCGGGGTAAGAGCTTTCTGTTGGAATTCGCCTTGGAAGTTCCCCACCTTTTGCGGGCGATGCTTGGTCTATGGGAATTAGTTTATAAGACACGCGAATGGGATTATGTAAGTCATGGGGTTCTGCCGTCTCTCGATTTTTCCCGACTGATGACACCTTCGGTTTTGCGCAACAGAGGCAAGGACCAACAGCGTAAAAGTAAAAAATCTATCGAGAAGCGCAATCGTAAGCAGAGTCGCCGCAAGCGTTGATCTCGAAACAGCAAGGGCAAATTCACAACGGTCATGTCGTTTTGTTCCGGTAAGTGAAACGATAGACGGTGCTCGTTTAGATCTGGCTTTGGAAATGTGCATCCAATCGCACCCTCATACTGCAGGGTGAACTTCTAGTTTTTTAGAACATACATAAGACATGAGCATCACACTGCAGCTGTCAATATGGAACTCGTTTGTCGTTATGGTTTGATTAGGGCTACGCCCCATGGGGGGGTGTGCGTTGGATTGAATGCAGGCGATCAACAACCCAGAGGCAATTCCGGTTTTCATGTGACGCTGATTAAAGCGGTAGACAAATTCTTCAAGGTACAGGTGGCTCCGGTCGCATCCGCGCCCGGGGTATTTGCCATCGATAAACGTTTTCGAGAGGCTCGTAAATTTGCTGCACCACACCCCTTGTCGAGGATCTCGAGCACCGTTCTTTCCTTCAGATCCGGCAAGGCGTCCATGAAAATATGGCGTGCATGTTCTTGGATGTCGAGGCTCATTCCCACGACAACCGGATCTTGGTCAGTGTCCCGGCCCCGTTTCCCCAATCCATGACTCACGCCACCAAAATAGGCATCATTCAATTCGACGAGTCCGCCCAATTGGGTAGCGAGCATGGCGGTCATGGCCTGTTGGATTTTATGGTGTAAGAGCCATCCCGTGTCGTAGCGAAGTCCGTGTTCGCGGCTTAGTGCCGACGCGGATTTGCCCTCTTTATCGACAATGCAGCATTTCCTCTTGTTTCCTCTTCAGGGGACGAGGTCGGAGCAGTTCTCCTTAGCCAACCCAAAGATCTGGCAATCCCATGAGGCGCCCCAGGCCCAAACGCTCGTATTGGTAGAAGATCCCATAGACGCCATGGCTCTGCATGCCGCCCTGTTGACAGATCACCGCGACCCTAGCGATTTCGTCATCCGCGCCAGTGCGGGGGAGGCACTCAATCCGGTGCACTGGGAGGGGACGTGGGAACACATTGTCACGGCCTTTGATCGGGATGCCGCCGGGGAGCGGTTCAGCCAGAAAGTGCGGCAGGCCAATCCGGACCACGATGTGAGACGGCTGACACCCCCACCAGGGCATAACGACTGGGCAGAAGCCTGGGCCCACGTGGTCAACCGACATCGGACCAGCCAATCCGCCCGGGAATCGGAAACAGACTACGAAGCCAGCACGGATTAAAGAAAACGCTACAAAAGGGCCCAATTCTGCCGAATGGCCTGGCCTCGGGCGGGATGACGCATTCTGGACGCATTGTCGCCGTCATCGCTCTCTTAACCGGGTCAGCCTTGCCAGCCCCAAGGGTCACGGCACATATTAATCAGCACGTATCCAGCAGCGGTTGGATCACGTTCTACTTATGGCCTTTGCTGTCGGTACCGGGAGTGCTTCGACGAGCACGATACCAGGGAACCCATGTACGGTTGTTTTTCTCTAATTAAAGATACAAGCAAGGTGGAGCCAACCCCTCTCCGCGCCAAAACAGCATAGACCACGAGCCAGAAATGATCTAACACAATTCGACTCATGCGGCAGTCGCGCTCTTTGGATCGACCATACCTTAACCGGTTCGCGAAGATTACCACAACCAGTACGGAATGGGGCGCAACATGACCCATCGTCGATCAAGATACGCTATGGCTTCGTCGAGATTTGTACACTCTGTGGCCTTGCTGGATCGTTCACCTTCCGAAATATCGTCAATCACAGACCATGCATCATCTTTGGCGCGTGCTATGCCGATCAGACACGTGGAGTCTGTGAGATGTCGGGGAACCACAAGCCAGATTTGCATACGGAGATCGCCACGTTTTTCCACAGCATCGCGAAAGACTTCGAGCGTGCCTCGGACGTGGGCGGTTAGCAACTGAGTGAAGTGGGCGGTCCACAGCTTCAAGAGGCGATCGAAATCGTTGGTAGTATGAATGGCGGACAAAATAACCAGAACACTGTCGTCATCAGGTTGTGCAAACGTGTCGTTAGAGAGCCAAATTTCCAGATAACGAAACATTTGAGGCACATCGGACGCCATGGCATAAATTTTTGCTAGGGTGAAATGAAGCCAAGGCCCCTGCTGTTCGACTTCATGATCCAGAGCTAGGGTGGCCCATTTCAGACAAGCGGTCAATCGGAGAGTCGGCAGGGTCAGTCTCGGCAGCGATTGCTGGGATGCCATCCCGCGTCTCTGAAGCGAATTTCTTTGCCCCGGAATGAGGTCCAAAAGGTAGGCACGTTCTGTTTCATCGTATAGGCGTTTCAGCATTTCGGTTCTGGCTCCCGGAGCCGAGGGCCAGGATTTCAAGGCTTCCTCCATGAGTTGCGATGCGTCATCGAGATCGGTCATCATGGTCGATTGCGTCCAGTATCGAACGCCAGTGGCCCATTGTGCGGATAGTTTATCGAGAGCCTGTCGATGCTCGTCGTACCGCTCAGCAAATCGAATGTCGACTTGTTTATGGATTTGAACTAACGCAACCACAGAAAAGATCACCACGACAAGACCACTGAACGTGGCGAGGGCTCCGAGTAATGCGCCCAACACGGACAAATTGGCCAAAGACATCTTCATGCACTCCCTTTCCCTACAGTATGACAGGATTCGATTCGAGACATCGATGCCAAATTCCTTGTTGATGGGACGTTCGCGATGTCAATGAGAAAAAGATCAGGGGCTAGCATTTCCCGCCACAGGTCGGTACAATCTGTCACTGAGGAGTGAGAACCAGATGCCCATCATTACATTTGGCACAACCACCATACCCTACGCCATTGAGGAACGGCCCCGTCGCCAACACCCCGCCATACAGATTGATGCCACGCGACAGGTCACTGTCCTCATTCCACAGGGCTTTGATCCCAACCAAGTGGAGCCTCTCCTGCACCGCAAGGCTCGATGGCTTCTCAAGCATTTGACCACACCTCAACAGCAATATACCGCACCTGCCAAGGACTTTGTCAGCGGAGAAGGCTTCTTACTCCGTGGACATCCCTTACGGCTCAAAGTGCAGCGGAATGACGCTATAGAGCCGAATGTTACTTTGGAGGGTCGGAAGCTGCTGGTCACCAGTCCGTTAATTCGGGTAGCTCAACAACCGATTCTCGTTCGAGAGATCCTCACCCAATGGTACATGCAGCAAGCTCTAGAACTGTTCCCCGAGCGCATCAACCACTATGCCCCGATGGTGGGAGCTAGTCCTACACGGTTCAAGATCGCGGAGTACAAATCCCGGTGGGGCTTCTGCCGAGAGGATGGACTCATTGCCCTAAATTGGCGCATCATCCAAGCCCCACTCTCCGTCATTGATTACGTCATTGTCCATGAACTGACTCATCGACGTTACCCGCATCATCGCCAGACGTTTTGGGATGCAGTGCGGGTCATTCTCCCGGATTTTGAGGTGCGGAAGCAGTGGCTTCGGGATCATGGAGCGGAGTTAGGGTGGTAGAAACCCGACAACGAAATTAGCCGTCTGACTCCAGCGTGACCTTCAGGTTATTAATCAAATTTTTGCCAATGGATATCACTCGTTCAGCAGACATGGTATCTATGGGCAATCCATGTACACCTTGGTTGAGCAGTGGCAAAATGTCTTTGATAAGTGTGTATTCGCCGTGGGAGATTTGCTGTTTGGCACGGAGTAAGTCGAGAATTCGTCCAATGCCCGTATATCTAATATGTTCCTCGTTAGAACCTGCCGCCCTGAGTTCTCTTTCTAAGTCAAGTCGCACAGCCGCGAGTGCTAAATTAGGATCCTCTTTGAGGAGCAACTCATAACTGAGCAGTCCCTGTCCAATAGAATCAGCTTGGATAGGCTCAGACTCAATAATACCCTGTTCCTCCGCTAGTTTCTGAATTGCGTCTATCTGAGCTTTGAAATCCATTTTGATCCCACCGGGGAGTTCCAAGTGTTGTAATAAAGGAAGAGCCCATGGTACTCCCATGAGTATTAGAAGCATTACGCTTATGTAATCAACGGTGAGTTTAGGGTCATCCATATGGAGGACAAGAAGTGTCCCTGCTGTGACGGAAAATAAACTTGATAAAGTAATTTGGCACCACCGACGAGGTTCATGATTTTTCATGGATATCACCGTTACTATTGTCTATGTTGGAATCTGGGGGGATAAGCGGTCTCGGGGGCGAGGGGAATTGCAACCATAACTCAGGCAAAGATCGAATCTCTCCAATTGTCATCAGGAGCCAAGACTCAGCATCAGTGGGTGTATAGATTGTCTGTGTTCCAAAGTGATGGGTTGGATTGGTGAGTGTAGCGATGTTATGCAGAGCGATAGCATGACTGCAAAGGCGCATATTGTCATTGGTAATATGGGGCTTCGATTTGGTTTTCCCCTCTGGCGCATTGCACTGTGGAATTCCGGAATTCAAATTTTGTAAGAGCACATTGATGTCTTCTTGCTTGTCTGGCGCGATATATCCCCACACAGCAAGCCACGTGCGAAGTGCTCCATCGACCACATCGCGGAGAGCGTTGACGCCATTCGTAATGATAGATGCTGAATTGGATTGCCTGAGAATGGCTTGTTCTGCGTCGCGCAGGCGTTGATGGACGCGTTTCCAAGTTGTCCGAGCCGGTTCGTTCAATGAAGCTAGTGATTTCGGTAATGAGGTGTTAAGTGGCACCAACCTGGTTTCCGGGTAGCCGAGTTGTGGGAGTACCTTGGTATACCAGTGGGATTGATCAATAGAGATGACTTGTGTGGTCGTTCGAATAATGCGTCTGCCATTCAAACAAAGGTCAGGCGACAGCCAAACATCAAAAGAGATTCGTATTTGGCCGACTTTCTGAAGTAGGTCGATAAAGCTTAGGGTAACTGGTAACATACAGAAACTACCGGTACCATCACCAATGAAATATCGCAACCCGGAAGTAAACGCAGGATAAGAATCATTTGACTTATATATCGAGACCGCTAAAGCTTCGATTTCGGAACCGAATAATTGGGTTTTTGTATGGCCATCTCGTGATTCTGAAAATAGTTTTGGATAAAATATCAGGTGTGGTGCTTCTGCACCACCGTGACCCGTAACATCTTGCGGTGCGAGCCGAAGGCGATAACTCTCTTTTTGATTCTCAACTAGGTCAAAAATAGCTTCGTTAACCATGACATCCTCCATATTAGAATGTATTGGACGTTGCTTATCTCTACGAAAGACGTACTCTCCCTAACTCCATCAACTGGCCCGTCAACCGATCCAACATACCAGACTCCATGACCCCGGCAACCCGCAACTGCCTTCGAATAAACTTCTGCATTTCCCGTTGGACATCCTCCTTCACCTGCCAATCGATGACGCGTAGTCCCTGAAGTCCTTCCACAATCGATTCAGCCAGAGCGGTCATGGATTCCGCGCGGTCTCCTGTGACATCTAACACCGCGGTCAACAAACTCCTAAACGCGGACACCGTAGGGGACAGCCCATCGCTTTGACTCCCTTGAACAATATCCCGGGCGTCATCCCGCATGGCCGCCATCTGTTGCAAGAGGTCTGCCAACGTAATGCGGAGTTGACGGTATTGCTGAATCAACTCGTCTAACCGTTGTCGCAACGATGTCCACGCCACAGGGTTTTCCTTCTGACGCACTCGAATTTCATGGCGCAAGGCGTGTTCCATTTCATGGGCTCGAGCTTCGGGATTGGGAAGCCCTTCTAAGATTTTTTGATGAAACGCAGGATCGAGAATGGAGATCGGGTCTAAAAGGCTGGTAACGCCCGAAGACCGAATATGGTCATCAATCAGTTGACGCACCTTGGCTCCCACACCAGAGAGATCCAATGTCTTCTGCCGATAACGATTCTTAGCCGCTGTGCGAAGTTTCCCGAGCCAGCGCATGTCATCGAGATACGGCGCAGCCACAGGATCTGGCATGACCCGGTCTAAGTGCTTAGCAAACTGCAAAAACGCGTTGTCAAAATGGAGCCGCACATCTTCGGGTTCCAAGTGTCGAACCAAAGCATCGAGATCATCTCGGTCAATGCCATCAAAGATGCGCATCACGGTCCGATGCGTCTGTTCCAAGGCAGGGAGATCATCCGTCAGGGGATGTAGAATATCCTGCACGTCGACGGCATCAAAGATCCCCAGGGCCTCATCTAATAAGCTGCCAATGCCGTAATAATCCACCACCAGACCATAGGTCTTGCCGGGGGCTGGACGATTCACACGGGCAATGGCTTGGAGGAGCGTATGTTCCCGCAGTCCATCATCCAGATAGAGGACTTGTTCCACGGGTGCATCAAAACCGGTGATGAGCTTGTCGCACACGACCAGAATCGCCAAGGGATCAGCCCCTAGCGGTTGCTTAAATCGATCAATCAGGGTCGCTTCCTGGTCCGATGTGAGCTTGTATGGCTTCATGCGGTCATCGTCATCATTGGTCACCGAGATGACGACGGCACTCTCGGGCGCATGGAGCCGTTTAAGGGTCTCATGGTAGAGCACCGCCGTGTCTCGATCTATGGCTACCACTTGGGCTTTGAACCCATTGGGTTGGATATGCGTCTCATAGTGCTGAATCAAATCCAGGCAGATCTGTTCAATGCGTTGGGGACTGCGGATAATGCTTCTCAGATTGGCATAGCGTTGTTTAATGGCTTCCCGTTCCTCATCGTTGTAGTCATGAAATACTCGATCAAATAGCGCATCGAGCGAGTGTCCTTCCACCTGCACATCGGGGAGCCGGGATTCATAGAAGATCGGCACAGTAGCTCCATCATCCACGGACTGCTTGATGGTATAGGTATCAATGTACGATCCAAAGGTCTGCGGGGTACTGCGATCTTTTTTATCAATCGGGGTGCCGGTAAACCCCAGAAAACACGCATGCGGAAGTGCCACCCGCATATTATGTGCCAAGCCCTGATATTGGGTGCGGTGTGCCTCGTCCACCATGACAAAGAGATTGCTATCTTCGCTCAGGATGGGGTGCTGGGCTGATGGGGCGGTCTTCGGGACCTGAAACTTTTGAACGGTCGTCATCAGCGTTTGACCCGGCCCGCCCTGCTGGAGTCGATGCCGCAGATCGTGAATGCTGTCGACCCGCACCGGATTGGGGAAGCCACAGCGTTGGAAGGTTCCGGAAATCTGGCGGTCGAGATCTCTGCGATCTGTCACCACCAGAATTGTGGGGTTCTGGAGACCGGGAATCCTCCGCAGCTTCAACGCCAGATAGACCATGGTCAAGGACTTTCCCGATCCTTGGGTATGCCACACTACGCCACCCCGTTGCTGATTGTTCGGGGCCTGGATAATCCGATTCAGGGCTTTCGTCACGGCTCGCCACTGTGGATACCGGGCGACTTTTTTAATGATCGTGTGGCCATCGGGTTCAAACACGACAAAGTTGCGCGTCAAATCCAAGAGGTGACGAGGAGTCAAAGCTCCCGCCAGTAGGGTATCTTGCGGCAACGCATTCGAGCCCAGATCGTCTGCCGTCCATGGATAGGGATCTTTCCATTCCGCCCAATGCCGTGCCGGCGCTTGAATCGGAGCGAGCCGGGCCCCTTGACCCCAGATGGCCACACAGAGTTGATTCGTCCAAAAGAGTTGGGGCACTTCCCGTTGATACCGTACCAGCTGATCGACTGACTCTTCGAGGGGATGAGATACCAAGGCCGGATTCTTGGCTTCGATGACCACCAAGGGAAGGCCATTCACAAACAACACGAGGTCAGCTCGGATCTTTTCTCGGCCATGCACCCCAAACTGATCGACCACCACAAACTCATTATTGGATGGGTCGTCCCAATCAATGAGTCGAACCGTCTGGTGGCGACGTCCCGAACCGAGATCCTGTTCTAAACTGAAGTACGTGGTCAGGTCCTGATGCACCTGAGCATTGGCTTCCAAGAGGCTGGTGGCGTTGACTTGCGTGACCCGGCGCACGGCTTGAACCGTGTTGTCCATGGAAATCCAGGGGTTAAGACGTTTGATGGCCGCGAAGAGACGTTGCGGCAAGGTGGCGTATGCTAAGGAGTCCCGCTCTTGGTCGATAGCGGAGCCGGGGATATGCGTCCAGCCCAATTGGATCAGACGGCGCAGGGCGGGGGATTCGGAGAGGTGGGATTCAGACCAATGGTTAGACATGGGTTACTCCTTCTACGGCGGGGTGTTTTGTGAGAAGCATTGAAAGGAGAGCCGTTTTTAAAGAGGTAATCCTATCTTTCTCTGCACTGTAAGACGCTTTAAGTTTCTGAATTGCATGCACAAAAGTAATAATCTTAGTCTGTTCTTGCACGGGAGGAACCGGAACTAATATTTCCATTAGATTAGATGCGCTAATGTTGGCTTGGCTAACCCCAGGAGTAATTATTTGCCGGATTTGTTGTTGACCTTTTTCAGAGTTTAGAAATAACGTAAGGAAATTTCCTATTATAGCGTTGCTATTTGGTTTGAGCCGAATTAAATAAGAGGCGAACGTTAGAGGAAAGATTAGATTAGCATGGTAACAAGCAGATTTTCCTACCAAATCAAGGCTGTTTGTGCGATTGAATAGGACGTCGCCGTCTTCCAAGATGTAGTCTGGGGTTACATCAATATGAGACAAGAATTTGACATTCGATATGTCCAAGATGCCATGTCGGATGTTATTCATTCGTAGAACTGGTATACCATTAGCAGGTTTGGATGCCATTAAAGGTAGAGACAGTCCGTACTGTGCTTTAAGAAGAACAGATTTTAGTGGGAGTATAGACCAATGTGTTGGGACGCTACCGATGCTAGGATGCGTACCATATTCAGACTGGTTGATTCCACGGGAAAGCAGGTGTTCTATAATTTGGCCCTCTAGTCGGGTTAAGGTGTCTAATGACAATCTTAGCGAGTCCATCACCGCATCCACACTCCCCAAAATCTCCGCAATGCGCCGTTGCACGGGGAGCGGGGGGAGGGGGATCGGGATATCCAATACATGTTCTGGAACAACCCTCATACGACTTCCAGTGGTGCCAGATTGACGTAACACTAATTGTTCTTGAAAACCTGTATTGTTGAACACGTGATAGTAAAAGGGCAACTCGACAATAGAAGGGTCTTTAGGTCGGAGGACGATAAACTCGGTAGAACAAACATTTTGAACGTTGCTAAGTGGTTCCACCTGCCAAACGCGCAATATGCGGGGGTTCAATTTTGATATTAAAATGGACGGCTGATTGATGACAAACTTGTTGCTAAGTATATCACGTCCCTTCTGAAGTATTGGTGACTCGGCTTTATCAAAACTAGGGATACTATAATGCATAAAAGTTTCATCGGAACGACTAGATGGTGCAACGCTAGTATTGGATATCAAAAACACCTCGCCAAGAGGTATCATAACCGATTTATTCATACCCCAACTCCTTCAGATACCCATACATCTTCGCTTCCAGTTCAGCCCGTTCGGCCTCCAGTTCTCTTAGTTCCTGAATGACGGCTCCAATGTCCACCACCTCAGCCTCTTTGGTGATGCCCACGTATCGGGAGATGTTGAGGTTGTAATCGTTTTGCCGGATCTCATCCAACGAGACGACCCGCGCATAGTTCTCGAGGTCCTGATAGGTTAAGTACGCCTCCACGATCTTGGCGATATCTTCGGGACGCAGCGAATTCTGATTCTTGCCGGCTTGGAAGTCTCGCGATCCATCAATAAACAAAACCCTGTTCTGATGACTGGCAGGTCGAGACTTTTGAATGATCAAGATACTGGCGGGAATTCCAGTGCCATAAAAGAGATTCGGAGGGAGTCCGATTACGGCATCGATGAGGTTCTGCTCCAAGAGTCCCTGCCGGATGTGCTGCTCGCTGTTGCCCCGGAATAAGATCCCATGCGGCATGACCACGCCGAGCCGTCCGGTAATGTTTAAACTGGCGACCATATGCTGCACAAAGGCGAGATCCCCATAACTTTTAGGAGGTAGTCCATACGGGAAGCGTCCATAGGCATCGTGTTCAGCCACCTCGCGTCCCCAATCTTTTAAACTGAAGGGAGGATTGGCAATCACCCGGTCAAACAGCATCAACTCACCATGTTCCACGAGTTTGGGGTCACGGATGGTATCGCCTTTTTCAATCCGTGCATCAACCAAGCCATGAAGCAATATGTTCATTTTGCAAATGCTCCATGTATTGAGATTCTTTTCTTGCCCATAGAGACTCACGTTCTTGGCATTGCCACCATGGGACTCGATATAGTGGACGGATTCAATGAGCATGCCACCTGAGCCTACCGTGGGGTCACAAATCCGCATGCCTTCTGCAGGCTGGAGGAGTGCGACGATCAGTTGCACGACACCACGCGGAGTATAAAACTCGCCACCCTTTTTGCCAGCATCATCTGCAAATTCTGCGATGAGATACTCATACGCACGTCCGAGCATATCCGGTTCTGGGAGGTCTCGATTCCCGATGCGGATCTGACTAAAGTGTGCCAAGAGGCGCAATAAGACCTGGTCGGGAAGCCGTTCCTTATGGTTGAAATCAATGCTGACGAGGACGCCTTCCAGTCTACGATTTTGTTCTTCCAAGGCTTCAAACGCTTTATTAATAGCGGCTCCCACGTTGACTGCGATCGTGCGGAGATGACTCCATCGAGCCCGTTCCGGGACGAAGAATTGGTATTCCACCGGCTCATCCGGATCTGCACCGGGGACATCTTCCAGGGCTGCACGTTCTTCATCAAAGACATCATTGAGCCGTTTCAAGAACAGGAGCCCAAAGATGTACTGCTTGTAGTCAGCGGAATCAATACTACCTCGGAGGATATTAGCAGACTCCCAGAGATGGGATTCGAGTGCTTGGAGCGTCAAAGCCACGGCTATTGGAATCTCCTTTCATTCACCATATCATTTGTGTATAGTCAGATCATACCGCATTTGGGTGGGATGATGGAGAACTTTGTGTGATTTGTACAGAGGGGTGTGGTGAATGCGGGAGCCATGGGAATGGACACAAAACGATCTTCAACGCTTGGTCGATGACCAGGTCATGGAAAACTTGACATTGGAATATAAATCTTGTCCTAGTCTGGCTAGGACAGAGCCAGCAAAAAAAGAATTGTCCAAGGATATCTCGGCGTTTGCAAATGCCGCTGGGGGGACGATTGTGTATGGAATCAAGGAGGGAGACAAACCGAAACAGCATCTTCCGGTGGCCTTGGATGAGGGATATAATGCGAAAGAGATTAGCCGAGAATGGTTGGAAAGTGTCATCAATTCTACCATTCATCCCCGCATTGACGGAATCCGCATAAATCCGGTATTGCTGTCTACCGGAACAGAGATCTATGTCGTCTATATTCCACAGAGCATGCGTGCCCCACACATGGCATCCGACAATCGATACTATAAGCGCTTTAATTTTCAGTCACTGCCAATGGAAGACTACGAAGTGCGGGACGTGATGAACCGTGCGACGAGCCCGACCCTACGAGCCCGTTTGTTCCTATCGGATCGCGAACTGTGTCCAGGGAACGACGTACCCTTGGTGTATTCAACCGTTAATGCGCCCCATTCCGAACCTCTTGAATTTCAGGTCAAGGTAAGCAATCTGTCGCCCTCTCCGGCCGAATATGTACTCTATCAGGTAGCTCTCGACCCCCGGTGGGGCGTAGTGTCTGTACCGACGCAGATTGCGCAAAGTTCCTGTACTTTAACAGTGGGGCCGGAGAGCTACGAGGCGAAGTGTCTGATTAGGAAGCAATCAATTCCTGGAGACTTTCCCCTCTGGCAAGACATTGAGTTAAATGTCATGTTCGACATTAAACTGACGGTGCCAAAAGAAGAACCGCGCTTGTACTTTATCAGCATGCGAATGGATTCTCCGAGAATGCAGAGCCGCATTCAAGTGATGAGATTATTGAAAACCGGAGACCGGTTGGTCGTGACTGAGGATTAATGAGTCGGACTTTTGTTCGCCACAGTTTACACCTTAAGGTGACACGGCCACACAAGTTCAGATTATCAATACCACTAATACATAGAGACGGAGGTCAGGCAACATCATCGCACACCTGCATTTTCTCTTAGCAATGCGACCAATGCTAACCGTGTGTGATTTCCACCAAAGCCACCACTCGGACGGCAATAGCTTCTCTTCGCCCAAGATAGCCCGTTCCTTCGGATGTTTTCCCTTTGGTCCCCACTTGATCGAGCGCAATGGCTAGGGCCTCAGCAATATTGTGGCGTATAGCCGGGAAGTGGGGTTTAAGTTTCGGCTGTTCCGCTTCCACCACCATGTCCACATTGTGAATGGTGGCTTGTTTGGTGTGGAGAAGTGGTTGGAACCGGTATTACGGCAATCCATCCGATAAGTCCCGGGCAACGTGTCATGGTTCATCCCTCTTTATGGTGTGTCCCTGGCTTAGGAACTCAGGATAATTCTAATACAATAGAAGGTGTTCCGATGCCTTCTCCCAGAAATGTGAGATGCCCTAAGCCTGGGGTGAGTTTTTACGTCTCACGACGATCGACAATCTGTCTGATGGATGCGGGTTAACCACTCCTCATAGGTTTGCAAGCGGAGGGGTGTGGAGGTAGATGCCCAGGATCGGTTCCTCAACCAGTAGAGTAAGGCGGACATCTGGGGATGGGCTAAACGTAGCCCTGGCGCCAACCCGGGAATCCTCGGGATAGGCTGGGGCATGAGGGCGTTCCACTGCGCACATAATGTTAATACGGCTTGTGCGGTGCCAATCAGTTCATAAGTCTGACCGGAAGACACCTGGGGATGCTCAAAGGCCCACCGGGCCATGTTCCCCACATCCATGAGCGTTGTTAAGGGAACGGGATGATCCGGGGCCATGACAGCCCGCAAGGTGGCGAGAAACCATCGTCCCACCCACAAACGATGGCGTGACAGAATCCGTTGAATGGGGCGGGGAAACGGTAAAGAGGCTCCCAGAAAATCATCCATGAAGAGCCCCGGCCGCAAAATCGTAAACGGCAGACCTGATTGTCGCAGCAACGTTTCCAAAAAGGCTTTGCCATCAATGGCCGGTACATTTTTCGGGTGCTCGGCACCCAACCCTGACGTATAGACGATATGCGGCGTCCCCGCTGCGCCCGCGGCTTTCAGCACATGCATTCCCAGTGAGATTTCGTGATGCATCCCCCCTTCCCAAAAATTTTGCACGCTAAAGATTCCGTCGGCGCCTTGAAAGATCGGTTTTAACGTCTCCGGATCTGCCATATCCCCCCGCATGACGTCCGCTCCGCACTGGGATAACTGCCGCGCCTGATCCCCTTCAGGATGGCGGGTCACGGCCCGCACCGTCCAACCCGCAGCCAGGCCTTGTCGCGCCACATATCCCCCTTGATTGCCGGCGGCTCCCAACACCACAATTCGTCGCCACCTGGTCATCAGGACGGTGTCTGATGACGCCGGCGTCCCCAGGCTTTCCACAACACGAAGCCGGCGACCCCGGTGGCCTGAATGGTGAGGTAGGCCCAGGGGGCCTGAGCCGGCGGCAGGGGGAGGAGAGTGAATTGCGCGACCATATGGGCCACGCCGCACCCCAAGGCTGCAAGACGGCGTCCTATTGCCGAAGACGGGGGGCCCAGGAAGACGGCTAAGGCGACCCACAAACTGAGATTGGTGCCATCGGAAAAAAACGTCACCAGGACGAGGGCAAAGATCAGGATAAACTGCGCCAGCACACGGAGCGATTCGTTGCGGAAAGGGGAGGCCACGGCGAATATCAGAGCCAAAAGACCGGCCAACATCCAAGGTAAGAAAAACGACACCGGCAGCGGTCTATGGACGAGGCGGAGCACAATCATGGCGTCCCACGCCACGCTGAGACACAGCGCCCCATATCCCCCAGTTTCTATGCGGCTCGGCTTAGTTATGAACAATTTGCCACCATCCTCCCAAAAGATTTTTGTCAGGCCCCCAGGCCCAGGTTTGGGCAGATCCGGTCACGCGGCCATTGGCATATCCCGTGACCACATTGTCCGCCCAAAGAATTTGGGTGTTCTGAAAAGCCGGAGCATCTTCCACGGCCAGAGTGGTTCCGCGAATGCTCTGGGATGTTGCCTGTTGACCCGGTTGCGCCATAAGGAAAATGTCTCCATCCGGAAAGGGCGCACGGTGTTGGCTCCATGTGTGATAATCGCTGACGGAGAGGCCATTATAGGCGAAGCTGACATAGTTCCAGACAATGCCCACGGTAATCCCAAAGATATCATTCCACCCGGTTTCACAGTAGGCTCCGGTGATATAAGAGGTCCCGCTGCCGCCAGGGGGCGGCACGGGCATCGCTGCCGTCACACCAGGGCTCGGAAGATTAACGGGATCGGTGGGAATGCCCACTTTGATCCATGCTGTGTGCTGTGTCGGGTTCCAGGCGATTTCCCGCGCGGCCACGGTTTGGCCCGGGCGGGCCGACAGATGGAAGACGGCCGGGGAAGACTGACCCACCCCAGGCGGTCTCCAGGGAATCTCATAATAATAGGCCTGTTGCAGATGAAAATGCACCGCACTCGGGAGATCATGTAGGCCCCGGGTGTGGGAGACGGTGCGAAAATGCGCCGTCGACCGCATCGTGCCCGCAATATGCCAGGGGACACGGGTTCCGGTCGGAGGCGGAGTTCGCGAAGCGGGGGTGAGGAGAAAATTGAGAACCATGGCACTCCACATGTTGCGAGTCCTCCTGTCTGGGGCTTGGCCCCACGGTGTAGGCCCCGGAGTCCACCGGGGCTGTTAAGGTAATTGCTCGCGCTCACTGATGCCCAATTTGCGATAAATATTGCGGATATGGGTTTTGACCGTGGTCGGCTCAATATGGCAGGATTGGGCGATTTCCGTGACGCTGCGCGCTTGTTTCAGATGCTGGTAGACTTCCCGTTCCCGCTCCGTCAATTCCGCCAACGGGTCGTCTTCCCGGGCATCGCCGGCATGCTCTGGATGATCCGGCCCGGCGGTTGTTGCCGTCTGGGCGGGCTGCGCCACACTCATGGGCACGGTGGACAAAATGACCAGGGTAATCGCCCAAAAGACTAATAAAGCCGGGGAAAAGGCGGCGTGTCCGACCACTTTCTGATAGAACCAGGTGCCTAGCAACAGAAGCTCCGTGGCCGCTAACGTGACGAGCCCGCCCACCCAATTCCAATATGTCCATCCTTCAAAAACCAGCAGAGGCAAAAAGACGGGCGAATCGGTACTGGTCGGGTACGCGAACTCCAACAAAATCAGACCGGCGATTAAGGTATCGAGTCCCAGGGCCAGAAGGCTCAGAAGAGATCCCCAGACCGCAAAGTCCACCGATCGCCACAGTCCCCACAGGAGCCCGTCGTACAGCACCAGAAAGCCCACCAACGGCCAGCCGATAGGCAAGGACACATGATAAAAGGGGGCTTCCCACACCACCCAGGTGATCACACCGGTGAGGAGCCATCGATAGACCAGAAACAGCCCGAACAGGCGGCGAGAGGGGCCGGGCAGCATGGCGTCTTTGGGAGGTGGAGCGGAAGCGGGTCGGAAGATTCTCACATCGGATCCCGAACGACTCCGCGTTCTTGTGCTGCCGCAAAGTATTGCGCCAGGGCCTCCGCGACAATCTCGCTTTTTTGCCGGCCGGTATCACGCCAGAGTTGGTCCAATTGCGCTCGGCAGGTGGGGGTGACATATAGGGATATGCGGGCGGTTTTCGGTTCGCTGATCATATGGCATCCCTCTTTTATGGAAATATTTGCTGATTATGATAACACAAAACTCGACGCGCGGGCGCGCAGAATCAACTCAGAGGACCAGGGAGCCCGGATGATTTTTTTGTATCCTAGGGGAGCCTTTTGCGCTGTCTTGGAAGCCTTGAGGGACAAAGGTTTAAGGACAGCGGAAAAAGAATTTTCCCCCAATAATCCACGACGGGGTGCGGTTTTGTGGGCAGGGATTGACCGGGATC
>JAKAAS010000322.1 GCA_021802225.1 Bacillota bacterium | reverse complement strand
CAGGGGGCGGGGTAATGTGCTCTTCATGCTGAATCATCTCCTTCATGTCCGAGACGTGGGGCTCACCGGCCAACAGGATGAAGAGATCTGGCGTGGCGACAGCCGACGTAGTGCCCTCCAGCATCCCGCCTTCGATGCTCTCCACATCGTAGCGTTTATAGGGCACGAGACAATCCGGGAGTTCATGATGAATCTGATCATACATGGCACAACTGAGGCACCGGATCACCAACACCACCCGCACGCCCGTCGTCAAACGGCGCGTCCGCTTACGGCTGCCGACCGGCCGTAAGCGGACGATTCCGCACTCCGAACAAAAAACCCCGCGTTGCGGGTCTACCTCCAACGTATAGTGCGCTATAATGAGCAAGGTTGGATTTGCGAGGCCTGGGGGATACCGTCAGTATCCCCCAGGCCTTTCTCCTTTCCTCGGGTAAAATAACTTGGTACGGCCATGTTACGCATCTATTTTCGGACAGGCAATACCAGCAGCTTTGCGACATCTAAATTAAGCACAAACAATTTGCCGCGCGGTGTCCTGTTAAGTCTGAGGATCCCGGCAAACTTTTTTAAACCCACGGAGGCATCATCACATGACAACACTAAAACCGGGGATATTCGGCTCGGCCATTCTTTTTGGCAGTATGATCCTCACCGGATGTGGCACTAGCGAGCATCCTGTAGCCATTGCTCCCAGTCATCATTCAAAAACGGTGAGTTCATCGCCTTCTGCATCCGGTTCAACATCATCCACCACACCGTCATCACGTCCTGTGTCCGCGTCGCCTTCTTCAGGTTCTGCTACTTGGACGGCCGCGTCATCGTCTCCGTCTACGGTTACACCACCGGCCACGGGTCAGGCGAATGCCACACCAACGAGCTTCCCTACGATCATCCAAACGGCTCTGCAATCATTGGCGCATCGTACTCAGCTGCCCTTGTACGCTCCGACAACGTATCCCGGGGAAGCGCATACGCCATTACCTATTACAGTGCAAACACAAACAGGAACAACTCCGACCTCGTTTTATCAACTATTTTTTAATCGAGGGGAACAAACAATCGGATCATTTACTGTTCGTCCCTGGCCTTCGACGAGAATAGCCCAGAGGCATAGCCTACCCATCACGATTAATCTTCCCCCTCAGTCGCTATCAGGCAACTCCATCAACTTAGGAAGTGGAATTGTGGGTACTCAAACTCAATGGAAAGATTCCGAAGGACAGTCAATCACAGCCGTTACCTGGCGTGAAGGTCGATGGCGTTTAATCGTGGAGGCTCCTTTATCCCAAGCGACACAAGCGGTGATGGTCGGTCACCATATCAGCGCGTATCTGCACACCACTGGTCTTCCGGTACCTAACACACAGGGATGGGTTATAGAAACCTTTCAGGAACAGAATGTCACGTCACAGGTGAGTTGGAATCACAACGATCTAGCATTTCTGACATCGAGTGTAGGACCATGGAATTCTAATTTAAGCGGGGGTTATTTATCTGCCCTGAATATGGCGGCTCACATTCAAAAATACTAAAAGACAAAGATCGGGACTGTTTCGTATAGGGGTGTTCACTACCGCCTTTCCTGTCACAATTTTCGTCGCCTGTCGTTTAAATCTATAGGATGACGACGACACGTTACAGGTACAGGTACAGGAGATGATTCAGCATGAAGAGCACATTACCCCGCCCCCTGGTATGGCTGAGCGTGACCAGCGTGTTGGTACTCGGCGCGGCAGGTTGCGGAGTCTCCGGACATCTTGCGGCCTCGGTCCCCGGCACACATGTCAGTGGAACGGCTAAGACCTCAGGGGCAAGAACATCGGGTAGCACAACACCGTCATCGAGTACCCCACCGCACTCATCATCACCGGCGCCGTCCCCGTCCGGGGTCCAGACGAACTCGGCGGTGACGCAGGCGATGGCATGGCTGGGTCATCATACCTCCGAGCCGTTAGCGGCCCCCACCTGGGTGCCGGCCCCACCCGTATCCGCTGGCGGGCCGTATCTCTCAGCGGAGACACGCGTCGATCATGTCTCCGGCGTGACCGGCTTCAACGGATGGATCGTGAGGCTGTATCCGACGTCTGTGGCCTATAGCGTCAACAATCCCGCCCTCGACACAACGCATATCGATCCGTGGGTCAGTTGGGCAGGACAACAGCTGAGTAGTGGGATGCAGAACACGATGGTTACGCCTTCCGGCCGACTCCAAACCTTGGAAATCGCCAATGGAAATATCGGACCCAATGGCCCGCAAATTATCTCGCACCATTTTCAGACCGTCGCGTTAGGGCTGGGCATCACGGGCACCTTATACACGACCAACGCGGTGCTCTGGTCTCAGGGCCCCTGGACGTTGATGGTCATCGGTGACCAAGGAGCCCATGATGTCACCGTAGCGCGATCCGTCGTCAGGCGATTACACGACGTCACGCTGCCCCCATACCCAGCCCTGGCAGCCATCGCGGGCGATCGCTATCAGGCGCAGTTTTCTGGCAACCAGGTCGCCATCGATTGGATCCACGGGACGGACCTGACCACCCTCAACGGGGCGGCGTTGCCCGTCGCGTCCGTCTTTCGTATCGCGTCATCATGGCGGCCCGTGCCGGGACGCTAACGGGGGCCTTTATTCCCACGCAATGGTCTCCACGTCTTGTTGCAGGTCGGCTCAGGCGGGCTGCACATAGATCCAGGTGGTGTCTAACGAGTCGTGGCCCATGATATCGGCCAGTCGAGGCAACGGCACATGCCTCGCCATGCGGTACCCACACTGATGGCGCAAATCATGGGGGCTGAGGTCGGGACCGGCGAGACGGGCATATTTCGCCACCACATACCCCAACGCCCGTACCGTCAAGGTGTGCCCCCATTTGCCCGAGGGAAAGAGCACGCTGGCCGCCGGAGGCAGTGTCCGTCCAAGAACCCCTGCCCAGTGGGAATGATCGAGTACTGACGAACACCGGGGAGGCGGCGGAACCGCCGCCAAATCCTTTAGGGCCATGCACATGGAACATTCCTCCACTATAAGAACAGATGAAAGCACCTGCTGTTTCGCACTGCGTAACCGGCTCGCCCCGTGCATCGTTAGTTAAGAGCACAGACCATGTGGCTTTCACAAGCGGAGGAGGCATCATCATGAGGTACCTTATCGCTGTGGGTGCGGCTCTCAGCGTACTGGCGCTAGCAGGATGCGGAGCCAACGGTCAGGCGGCAGCCCCGCCGAGTCATTCCTCCGTCTCACAGTCTACTGACACGCACCATCCGTCCCCGCACGCCCTGGTCCAACCCTTTGCAGGCAGTGCGCACTTTGTCCCTCACCTGTCAACTCCCTTGCCCGCCCCCTATCAGAACGCGCAGATTCTTTATGGCTGGGTGGGGCGCCTTCACGGCAAGCCATTTACCCTGGCCATGTGGAATGCGCGCCAAGCCCAAGGATTTACCCTATTTTATAACCGCAAGGTCATCACAAAGACTCCGGGCATCACCGACATCTTCTGTTTCACCGGAAATTGGTTCTTGTGGCAAGTCGGGGCTATGGCGGAAGGTGGAGCGATGAATATGGTGACCGGGCAAATCCTTAATGCCAATATTCCTCAGCAAGGACGTGAGTGGAAACACCTGTGCCCGGTTCCCCCCAAAAACATTACTGATGTGCTGGGGTTGCCGCAACATTATCCGTTTCATTAGCCGGGACTCTCAATACACCTCATGATGCGATGCGCCCAAACCCGCTAAGGCCAGAACACGGGAATATTTCCGGGCATAGCGCGGCCCGGCAGACCTCGAGAGCCTGCCGGGCCGCGTCAATCAGTCCTAGCTGTTATTCCATGC
>JAKAAS010000321.1 GCA_021802225.1 Bacillota bacterium | reverse complement strand
TGCCACAGTGAATAACGGTTTATTTAATTCTTTCTACTATAATTATAATTGGCATTATTTTACATGAGAAAATCCGCCAGAATACCCGCCAGGCCCATGCACAGACATTCTTCAATCTCCCAAAATGATGCCGGAAGTAGCCATGACCCCGTCTTTGCTGATAAGATTTAGGTGGCCGACAATGTGAGTCCACATCGTATCACCCGCAATCATGATCCGCCTTTATCCGACGGTCTTCATTTCCGGTCACTTTCCCGAGTCTTCCACTCGAAATTGCTTGCGTCCCTGTAGGAAGTAATTGGGACTCTGTTAAAGAAAATAGAATAGCGCAGGGGTGGCTGGGAACCGTTATTCACTGTGGCATCACCTTATTATGACCAACTGCAGGCTTTATCCTGAATGCCGTAGCGGTGACATTGATTGTCTGGATAGCCGAACAAAGGCGGACACCGTATGCAGTCACTCGGGGTGTCGAACCCAATATCTGTTGTGCCGTCTACGATTTTCTACGTTTCATGCCATCAATATGTAAGAATTAGAGAAATTTTTCGTGTTTGCCCCTTGGTATCTTTTTTTGATACCTTTTGTATGATGATAAATCTCGTTGATCGTTATCTATCTTCCTCAGTATCGGCGATCTTTACCAACCTGTTCCATGGAACCAGAGAGTGCGTCGCAAAATCACACGACCTAAATCTTCCGGACATTCTGGGGGGCCTTCCCATCTGAGACGTCCACAAATCCGGCCCTGACGCATGAATAAAAGCCCCGTGGGCAAAGGGGGAGCGGGCCCCAGAAACAGATTTTATTGCTAACGGATCTAGGCGCAACACAGAGACGCATGCGCATTCCGTTAGATGAGCCGTTTTGGAATGGCAATCCGTCTTCTACCCTCTGAGGATGCGGCCCATAATTAAGAAACCGTGTACCGCTGCCGCCTTGTAGTCGAATGGACATTGCGACCGCGTTACTATTCATGCTTCAGAAATGCCACATCCGCGGTTCTTTGACAAACACAAGAAGTAGACATTTCACGGCACTACTGTGTTGTCGAGATCCCGAAGACGAATTGTTCGCGTCCCGTTGATCCGGTGGGATGAGGGAGGTCAGCACAATGGAGAGTCTTCTCACAGAACCGTCCTCTCCATGCCGCCTTGTTCAAGTTCAACCGGACGATCTCAAAGTGCCGCATGGAGGCACATCAGATCTTTGACGCATCATGGGAAGCCACGCGACTCACCACCAAAATCTTCATGCTGATCAGGAAAACTTTGGGAACGGTGATAATGCTAGAGTTCGCCCGAGAGATTCTGCCAAAGTTTCGAAGCTAAGGCTTCAGTGAGAATTCAGTGGTTTATTCACCGTAAAGAATTCCGTAATCGTCATCATTGGCACGATTCCTATATTTCCTTATAATGACAAACATAGTAATATTCCCACTATTCCCACCGGTTTCTGGCGTTGGAGAAATATCCGGAGGCAAAAAATTTGCATTACAAGAATGACAAACGGAAAATGCCTATTGACCTCTTGAAGTGCGCATATGGGAACACGAAATGGGTGGAAGGGTTAAAATAGTGGCCTTGCCTGACGTTATTCCCGTTGTAAATCGTATTGTAGACGCCATTGGCCATGTATTGACCGGGAAAGCTCTTAAACCAGAAGCCAGAAAATCAGGTTCAGACAACAGCAGACGATGAAGGATCTCACAACAAAGAAGGGGGCGGCTTTCGTAAGATCGATGTGCTGATCACTTGGCTATTTCCCTTTTCCCGGTGTCTTCTCTTTCACGCGATTCGCTTAAGGATATGGATGCGATCAATTCTTCGCGTTTCGCGGCGTGATACCTTGGGACTGGGCGTTAAGTTGGGTCAACAAGAGGTTACTGTCCCGGACGGTTCGCCAGGGGATAGAGAGTGCACGAACGTTGGAACAATCCGCCCTATCGACCGACATTGCGGCCGGCATCGGATCAAAATTACTTGTGGTCGACCGTAACAACAAGCAACCTGCTGGCTAAGCAACCGCATCAATCCTGGCATCACCATTGATGCGGTTGCAAATACCTCGGGAAGTTGTAAACGTGCGTCAGCCAATAGGCTAATGAAATTTGTCCATGGCAAGAAGGAAAAATCAAATGTATGGAGGTCGATTTAGATGGAAAGGTTGAATCATGTCTGGCATAGCAACGACGAAAACCTGTGGGAAGCGGCTGCGAACGAATATTGGAATATACCGACAGTCAATGCGAAGCGTGCCCTAGAGAAACGCATGGAAATGATCCACCAGTCACGCAATGTCATTCTCAGCTCTCCTACACATTTTTATGAGTTTCTGCGCGACGACTTATATCCATGGAAGTTGGACAGCATGTACATATCCACACAACAAAGGAACCTGAGCCACTATCACATTCCGTTCCGAATGGGCTTGATATAATTCGACAGCGCCTCGCGACGAACCCCTCTACAGTCCGCCAGTTGCAGATCGATGGTTTGCTGAATCAAATGAGCGTCATTGGAGGCATGGGAATATCGGTTGCATCGGGTTGTTTGGCAGTTTTATTTCCTGAACACTTCGGCACGGTCGACCGTTTTTGCCTCAGAGGATTTCTGACGGTGACCGACGACGATTTGACCGATTATTTCAGGGATAACGTTGCGAATCCCGACCCGTTTTTCGACGATTATCGCGACCAACTCCGCCTTCACGTAGCCAAACTTATGATCCTCTTGTATCGCAGGAAGGCGGAGACCCTGAATGCCAACTTCACCACCAACAAATGGACACCCCGACGTGTGGAGATGGTGGTCTGGACTCTCAGGGACTCCTAGTGCCGGAACACGAACGGACTAGCCCCCAGGTAATCGCGGGGAAAGATCCTGTGTTTTTCCTTCATCAGATTTAAGGGTCGTCGAGACAAGGCACGAGAGTAAAGCCGCCAGGATCAATTGCGGAAAATGCAGTCGCTTGCCCGACATTGGGCATCCCTACAGTGCCTCGCGAAATAGACACTGGCGATCTCGCTGTTTTCCATTTCTCATGATTCGTGGACTAATCTTTGCCCTCTTCACCCTCAGTTGTGTGATGGTCTATTCCGCAGTAGGCTCACGCAAGAAGAAGGAAGGCTGGCATGAGAGGAATCCAGCGGCAGGCATCTTCACCGGCAATGGATGCCATCCAGAGGTTGAGTCCGTGGACTTGGCTGTAGTGGGAAATTCCGGCGTAGGCTTTGGTAATCGTTCTGGTCTTCACCGGAATCTCGCGCTACCCCTTGCTGTCTCCGTGCGTTCCGGTGCATTTTAACACTCAAGGTGTTGCCAATGAATGGATGGTCAAGAGCGCTGCCGTGATTTTCGTTCCGGTGTCGATAACAGTCGGTTCCATTTTGTTATTGACGGGAATATTGTGGCTGGTGGTCTCCCGGACGCGCCCGGATCTGGATCCCAGTGACCCCAAAAACTCTGTGACACGCAGCACCGTCTTCAAACGCCGCATGATCTCGTCTTTGGGCGTGGTGGCACTGGCTGTTGTGATCACCACCGCTCTCGCAGGAATGAGCACCTGGGGCGTCCTGTCTTCTTCCCAACTCCCCCGCATTATTCCTCTCACTCTACTCATGACGCTGGGGACGGTTTTCGCCATCGCGGCCGAAACCGATCAGGAAGGACGACAGGCACCCACGGGTTCAGGGAATAAGCCGGTTATGTGCATTACGACGACGATCGGTACTGGTGTTATGGCATGCTTTACTATAATCCGAATGACCTCAAGATACTGGCGGACAAAAGATTCGGTATCGGATGGAGTGTGAATTTCGCCCGTCCCAGTGTTTGG
>JAKAAS010000320.1 GCA_021802225.1 Bacillota bacterium | reverse complement strand
CGCACCTGGCGCTACTCGCACCTCGCCGGGCGGCTAGGCGTGGCCTGGTGCCAATCGCGGGTCGACGGCGGCCGGCACCCGGTCGACCAAGGATTTACGGTGACGGAACGAGGATAGCGCACATTGAATTGTTCACACGGGCGAGGTGCCGGGGGACCGCTGCCGTTTATGGATACTCATGGCCCTGGTGGTGGACAGCCTTGGCCGGCTGGCGACCTCGCACACAGCGATTCCCCAGGGGCCACCGGCACTGCCGCCTGGCGTCCCCCGCCGCCGCCGAGCTGCTGGAACGCTTGGCGGCCGTCTCGGGACCACATCCGGTACGCTCGCCGCGGGGTCAAGGTCAGCGCGGCGCCCTGCGCTATGGACGCACCTGGCGCTACTCGCACCTCGCCGGGCGGCTAGGCGTGGCCTGGTGCCAATCGCGGGTCGACGGCGGCCGGCACCCGGTCGACCAAGGATTTACGGTGACGGAACGAGGATAGCGCACATTGAGTCTGGCGGGGATCGAGGTGGCCGCCGGGACGTTCATCCCGCAGCATGCCATAGACTGGACCGAAGGGGTGCCGCATTTTGCCAAAGGACTGGCAAAAACGGTCACGGAACGCCTGTTGACTGCCGGATGGATTGAGCGCGGACCCGTTCCCCGGGCGATCCGCGTGACGGCTTCAGGACAGGCCGGCCTCACGAACTTCGGCATCCGCATCCCAGGCGAGGTTGTTGTCTCACCATGATCATCATGTTTTTGGTTCCGTCTGCACAAATCCGGAGTCCCTGGGCACCAGTGGCAGCCTACAGATTTACCCCCCTACCTTTAGGTAGGGGCATATCAGGCCTTCTCCTGGAGGCAAACATCTTGTGTACTGCCTTGCCCCCGTTCCGGAGCGCACGCTACCGGGAAGCCCGCGTGCGGTCAGGATGCAATGTCAAGAGAACCAGCCAGTCAGACTCCCGGTAGCCGATGCCGCGGACTTCACGGGCTAATCTTATGGAGTACAAGGGTTCCCTCTGCGGTCCAGTTTTCGAGAGAATACGCTCCCGGCGGATGCCATTATCACGCTGCACCTGATCCCACGTCATCTTGGATACTTTTTTGAGAGTGGTCACCACCCGTTCACGCTCATCTTGGTCCAAGTCGAATAGTTGGTTTTGAAATGTGGGATTATTGAGGTCAAGGCGTACCGTTGTCATCGCTCCATCGCCTTTCTAAAGCGTCCAGGTCAGTCTCTGTGCGCGGGTGGCTTCCGGACCACCGGGCCGCCTCCTCGAGCGCCCGAGCGACGCCTGGATCATATAGCCACGCCTCACTGCGCGGCACGAAATGGCCGATCTTAATAAGCCACACGCCGTCCTCGACCTGGTCTATCATCACGTCTTGCCCGGCATAGCGCGCGCCCAATGTAATCTGGCCGGTCCTGCTGACCGTCTTAACCCGCACGGGTATCATCTCCCAAGTGGTCCCGAAATCGCCTCGTGAATATTCTCTCCTGGTGGGCCGTGATTATCCCTGACGGCTCCCGGCGGACCGAGCCCCGGTCATGATCTGGGGATTTAAGGAAAGGAACGAACCGTCTTCGCCGGGAGACTTTTGTGAGGCGCATACTTACCAGCCTGGCGGCATACTCAGAAGCAGGCGGCGCGAGACTCGCCGCAGCTCATTTTAACGGCCCGCGCGGCAACGGCTCCTGTACAGCAGCCATAGCCGCCACGGGCGGGTTTCGTAAGGAGGAGGAATGTCGGCCGCAAAGAATCCGGGCTTAGGGTGCCGCACCCACCTTCTGGCCTGAGGGAGCGGGGTTGGCACTCGGGATAGTCGGGGCCGGAGGAATGGATGACGCAGGGGTGGAGGGCGCGGAGGTCGACTGGGAGGGACTGGTGGAGGATGGCGACGAGCTCGCCGGCGGGGATGCCGACGCGGAGGGTGATTGGGAAGGCGACGGCGTGGTGCGCGGCGTGCACATGGCCGTGGGAGCCCAGTACTGGGAGTCCCAAATGTAGGGGCCGCCGGGATGCCAGTCTGATTCGCGACGCAGCGCCACGGTGGTCACGTAAGCCCCGCATCCTTGCTGCCACAGCTTACTGGGGTCTGTGGCCACCACTTTGACGGGGTAGTGGGTGTCGCCAATGGTGGTAGGCTGGGTGCCTTTGATAAACCACGCCCCTTCCACATCCTGCGGCGGAGCGTACTGGCTCGCAATCTTTCCGGAAGTGATGCTGACATCAGGCACATACACCATGCCGGTGGGGCGCGGAAAATGCTCGACGGGCAAATGTTCCTGCGTGTCGACTTGCTCCATGATCGACTGCCAAATGGGGCCAGCCGCGACGTCTCCGTAAGCGGGGCCGTTGGGGGTCGACGGCTGGGGATATTCCCCTTTGCGGTTGCCTTCCCAGACTCCCACCATAAGCTGGGGAGTATATCCCAAAAACCACGCGTCCGCCTCGCCATTGTTGGTGCCGGTTTTGCCAGCAGCCGGGCGGCCGATGTTCAAGTCAATGCCGGTGGCGCCGCTGCCGGGGCCAATGCTGGGAATAGGGGTGGGGTCCATCACCCGCTCCATCATTTTCTCCATAACGTAATCCTGTTGGGGGGTAAACTCGACCGTGCCGTGCGGGGTATCCTGATAGACCACCGCACCATCCGGATTGACCACTTTCGTCACCCAGATGGGTGACATGCGCTCGCCGCCATTCGGGAACGTCGCGTAGGCCTGAGTCATTTCCATGACATTGAAGCCTTCTTTCAAGCCGCCGATGGCAATGCCCAGTCCGGCATGCAGGTCGGCTGTGGTCAAGGGCAGCCCGAATTTGTTCTTGGCGAAGTAGTAGCCATAATCCAATCCAATATCGTTCAGCAGATGAACCGCCACGTCGTTGTCGGAGATGGCCAGAGCGTCTCGCAAGTCCAAATAGCCCCGGTACAGATGGTTGTCATTATGCGGCCACCACTTGCCGTTGACATGAAAAATAGGAACGTCCTGGATGACCGACATCTGGGTATACCCCTTGACGATGGCGGGGGTATATTCGAGCAGAGGTTTGATGGATGACCCAGTCGAGCGCTGCACCGAGGGATTCGTGGCCAGATCCTCCATGAATGGCTGGCTGAAGGTCCTGCCCCCGATGACGGCGAGGATGTCGCCGGTATGGGGGTCCTCCACCACGGCTGTGGCCTGATAAGTCGGGTCAGCTGAATGGGAGACGCCAAAATTATAGTTCATGGTCTGGTCTACAGCATTCTGCGCGATATTATAAACCGCGGGGTCCAGAGCCGTGTAAATTTTCAGCCCGCCATCAAAAATTTGGGTGCCGGAAAATCCCTGTTGCTGCAGCACCTGGATGACTTTGTCAACGTACCACGGGTACGGGTAAATCTGACTGTTGGCCGTGTCCACCGACATGGGATGGAGATTGAGCGGCGCGGCATAAGCTGCGTGCGCTGCGGCCTGGCTCAGGTATCCGTATTTGACCATGGCGTCCAGGACTTGCAGCTGCCGCGCCTTAGCCAGTTTCAGGTTCACCAGCGGATCGTACAGCGAAGGCGCTTGGGGCAGCCCGGCCAACAGCGCTGCCTGGGCGGTGGTCAGTTGGGACGGCAGTTCGTCGAAATAGGCCTTGGACGCCGAATAGACCCCGCTGGCGCCGTCCCCCAGATATACTTCATTTAAGTACATATCCAAAATTTGCTGTTTGGAGTAAGTGTGCGCAAGCTCCAGTCCGATCATAAATTCCTGGGCTTTGCGTACCAGGGTTTTCTTGTCGCTGAGGTACAGATCCTTGGCCAGCTGCTCGGTGAGAGTGCTGGCGCCCTGAATCGCCTGGTGATGTATCACATCGACGAGG
>JAKAAS010000319.1 GCA_021802225.1 Bacillota bacterium | reverse complement strand
CAAGGCAGACGCCGTAGAGCAAATCCTCCAGTTGCGTCACGGCGAAATGGTAGACCGGGCCGTTGATGCCGTGGGATACCAGGCGGTCAGCGGGGGCAAGGAAGTCCCCAACACCGTTCTCGTGTCTATGGTCCGGGTAGTGCGGGCAACAGGCGGGATCGGCGTGCCGGGACTCTATGTGCCGTCAGACCCGGGCGGTGTGGACCCGCATGCCAAAGAGGGTTACTTGATGTTTCCCTTCGGGAAATTCTTTGAGAAAGGTTTGTCCATCGGCACTGGGCAGTGCAACGTCAAGCACTACAACCGCCAGCTGCGGGACATGATAATCGCAGGCCGCGCCACCCCTAGTTTTGTGGTGTCGCACGAGATCGACATTGATGAAGCTCCCGCAGCGTACGAGAAGTTTGACAAGCGTATTGAAGGATACACCAAAGTACTCATCCACCCGAACGCTTAATATAGTCTCGCCAAATTGGCGGCAGGGGAAATTTAACGGTTCCCTGCCGTCATTGTTTTCCTATAGCATTTTGCGCGATACCAGGGGCAAAACAACCTCAGGAGAGGAGGCATTATGACGGAAGAATACACTTTATGGCAGAAGATGTGGGCGGAAGGCATCGGTATCTTCTTCTTGGTGTTTGTCGGTGCCGGAACCGCCGCCATGACCTTGATCCTCAGCCATGGCGCTCCGCGGTACACCCCAAGCGACATCGGCATTGGGGCCTTGGGGGGCAGTGCAGACTGGCTTGCGATCGGCTTGGCATTTGCCTTCGCCATTATGACCATGATTTACGTTTTTGGCCCAGTCAGCGGGGCCCATATCAATCCTGCGGTGACGCTATCCATCCTGATGAGGAAGCAAATGTCGGCGGGAGAGGCGGTGGGATACTGGATTGCTCAGTTTGCGGGTGCCATTCTCGGGGCTTTCGCCATTGCGCTGGTTTTCGGACGTCAAGCGTGGCTCGTTGGCGGTCTGGGCGCTGCTGCTCCATTTCCAGGTATCGCCTTATGGCGCGCGGGAATTGCAGAATCTATCGGCACATTCGCTCTGGTCCTGGGCGTGCATGGTTTGGCCCTGAATAAAAAGGCGCCGCAGGGATGGGCGGGCCTGATTATTGCGCTGAATATCGCCGGGCTGATCGTGTTGTTGGGAAATGTGTCCGGCGCCGCCATCAACCCGGCGCGCACCCTCGGACCGGCATTCGCCGACTGGGTACTCGGCGGACCTGATATCTGGGGCAGCGTCTGGGTGTATATTCTTGCCCAGGTGATCGGCGGCGCGGCCGCCGCCTTGACCTATCCCCTGATTTCGGTGGGACAAAAGGTGAGGACACAGGTGACGCCCCTTCCAACCCCGGCCGAGCGTTAACCCCAGCCGCAGGGCCGAAGACCCCGGGCTATCACTGGTCTGGGGTCTTCACATCACAAGAGTCCCGCTTCCGACCTCAAAATCTCATCAATGCGGGCTGCAACCCTTTGGGCGATAGCGATTTGGCTATCCTGAGTGAGGCCGGCAATATGGGGTGTGAGCCAGACATTTTTGATGGCTCGCAGCACATCATGGGCCGGCGGCGGTTCGTCTTCCCGAACATCCAGAATGGCTCCGCCTAAACGCCCAGACGCCAACGCCAAGGCCAGCGCCTGTTCATCAATCAGTTCACCGCGGGCCGTGTTGATGACGAGAGCTCCCTCGGGCAGCTCATCCAAGGTGTTCCGGTTGACCATGTGACGGGTCTTAGCCGTGAGGGGGGTGTGCAAACTCACCGTGGCGGACCGCGAAAAGAGAGCGGACAGGGAAGGGGAGCGCCATGTGTCTGGGACGTCGGCGCCGGGATCATAGACGCTGACATCCATCCCCAGGGCATTAGCCCTTTGCGCCACCGCTTTCCCTGTCGCCCCGTACCCCACGATCCCGAGAGTTTTTCCCCCTACCTCGGTTCCACTCATATCGCGCATCCACAATCCATTTCGGACCTGGTCAACCAGACACAACACGTGGCGGCGAAAAGCAATCATGGAACCCACCACGTACTCCGCTACGGCCGGAGCATTGGCTCCATACGGGACAATGACCGGAATCTTCCTCTGCACCAACAGTGCCATATCCAAATTGTCCAGCCCCACTCCCAATCGGCCTACAGCGGCGAGACGGGGGGCTTGGGACAGAAGGGCCGAATCCACTTGGGTTTGATTGCGGACAATAAGAGCGTCTGCGTTGGCCGCCCAGTGCAGCAGGGCAGAACGGTTGGCATAAAGGTCAGGGTCATAATGCACCTCATAGGCATTGAGCAGCTTTAGTCCGGCAGGATGCATGACTTCGGATATGAGAATCACGGATATCTCCCTTCACATAATGTCATTGCCGGGTATCGAACAGAAGCCTCACAGTCGGTTTCAAAAAATGGCCCATCTTGAAAATGCCGGGTTGACATTGGGGACAAGAATAAGAAAGGTTCTCACTGTGTTTCGAAAAGAAGCTTCCACTACCATTCTGCCACTACCTGGTGCCGTTTATCAAATTTTCCAAATGCCCACTTTTCCGCAGGATAGCTTCCTGCGGAAATACCAACCAATCGCGAATAGCACTGGCTCGCCCGCACTTTTGGTGAAAGACTTTTGCGCTAATGATAGGGGTCCCCGTTCCGAATTTCGCTCAAGTTCTGCGAATCTCTGCCATTCGCCTGCAGAAAGATTATTTTCTCATGGGGGACTCCTCAAAGATGTTATTGGATATGTCAACGCTTTTATTTTGGGAGCTTTTTGCGCTGTGGTCTTTTTTTGTCCTGTGGATAACTATGAGAGGATCTCCGGTTCTGGCCGAGCAGCGATTTTCGAGCGACGTACTGGAGGAACTCCGGCGCCGGGCTCATGATGTGAATTTGCGCAAAGTGAAGAGCCGGTCTGACATTTATAAGAATGTGTCGCATGGCCCCTTCAACACTGGAGAGTCACATAAGTTTAAATTATAGTTTCCCATAACGCAAACTGGTGTTGGAAAACAGCACGGGCCACTATCATTAAGTTATTACTATTTCATCAAAATTAAGAGTTGCTGGTCAATTTCGACCGGAAAATATGGGGAGGCTGATAGAAAGAGACGGTCTATGGGTTATCCATTGGGACTAGCGCATGTTGCCCAATAGATGTTGTAACCGGCGCATATCACGGATGCAGAGGAGCTAAGAAGGTGGGTGACATGGGATCGCGCCCGAGCTGAGGTTAACAGGGGATGGAGAGGGTCCAATTCTATGGCACATGCCACTCTTGATGACGGCTGATGAATTTGGTTCCGTCTTAGCGCCCTCCCTGCAGTTGGGTATTATATGGCCAACCGCCATACCCACTACAGCGTTTTGAGCAGGAGCTGGCGGGGTTATGAACCCCGGTCAGGTGTGGGCTTGACACGGGTCACCGTGTGGTAGCACCGGATCCACGCGACATATTCTAGAAGGGTGGATACCATTCCTCAAGGTGTAGCGGGTCGCCCAGTTGGCAAAGGGCCCGGTCTTGGTGAGGCTAAGTTCGTAATGGTCGCGACGACCAATCATTTCCCCGAGATATATCGGCACTTCTATAATGAATTTCCGCGGGTGTAAATCGCTAGTCGAGCAGCAGTCGCCTGCCATGATTGACAGCTTCGGGCGCCAAAATCGATCTGGCGATTATATCATTGCCGTCCATCAGTACCGGCAGGGTAATCCAAAATCTCTAGCGAGAGGAACTAGTAGTTGGTGGAGTGGCGGATTAGGTGGTTCCAGGTCCCGATTTGTTTTACGGGATTAAGCGTGGCCGTGGTTCCGCGTGAGGCCCCATCCCAACAAGTGCTGTTTCATCGCGCGCCGATGCA
>JAKAAS010000318.1 GCA_021802225.1 Bacillota bacterium | reverse complement strand
TCATCATGGGGCTTTGACGCCCTTTGTCACCGACAACTTTCGGACGTTGGCGCACGAATCATTGCGGATCGGGGTCTTTACAAAATTGATCATTATGGTGTTGGTGTTGTTAGCCTTTGGTGTGAAGGCCGGGTTGTTTCCCGTGATGATTTGGATGCCCTTAGCCGAACCCGAAGCGCCCGGACCGATAGCCGGCCTCTTCTCCGGGGTTTTTACCGCATTGGCCATCCTGGGGATTTTGGCCGTAGAAAATGTCGTTCATCCTGGAATACTTTGGGGTGTGGTTCTTTTGGTCTTGGGAACGATGGGGGCCTTCGTGGGGGCCTTATACAGCATCGTATCCCGGCATGTGAAGCAAATTCTGGCCTATTCTACGTTAGAAATCCTAGGGCTGGTTTTTGCAGCCCTGGGAATTTGGAACATCGCGCAGCACACCAATGTCCATTCCTTGGTGGCGACGTTGGCATGGGATGCCGTGATGGTGCTCTTGGTGATGCATGCGGGCGCGAAATTTGTGCTGTTTGCTTTAACGGAGAAGACACAGAGTGTGGCACACACGATAGATCACATTGGGGGGTTGGCTAAAGATTACCCGGGACTCAGTGTCGTGGCGGCAATAGCCGTCGGAACCTTGGCGGCAGTCCCTCCCTTGGGCGGATTTGTGGGGGAGTGGTTGTTGCTCGAATCCATTCTAAAACCTTTAGGGACCAGTGCGACCTTGCGTAATGCGCATTTGTTTTTCATCGTCGCGGGTATCTTTTTGGCGATAGCGAGCGCGGTGGGAGTGGGAACCTATATCCGGTGGTTTGGGTTCGTCTTTTTAGGTCCCCGGCGCACAAAGGCGGAGCGCTATGACCTTGGGCGCATATCGTTCTTAGAGATGGCGGGGTATCTATTAGGCATGCTTCCGGTTTTGGTCTCGGGGCCCGGGGTGCCTTGGCTGATTCCCTGGTTAAACGCCCAAGGTTCTGAATTTTTGGGCGGCCATCACGCTTCGGTCATTGCGCCTTTGTTTGTGCATCCCCAAGCGGTACCGCTTTTGGTTCACATAGGGGGAAATTTGGTCAAGGCACCAGGAGCTCCCGGAACAATATTCTATCCGCAGGGATTTTCGGTGGGAGATCCTTATGTCTTGTTCTGGATCGGAATCGGTTTGTTTTTGATTGTGGCGCTCATCCGCAAGGTGCTGCGCCGGGGGCGCCCAGTTCGTTTGGTTGAACCGTGGACCGGTGGGCTCTCCGATTATCGCCCTAAGACCAGCTTTACGGCGGAAGGATTCGTGCATCCCTTGCGATTGGCTTTTCAAGGATTTTTCGGATTGAAGCGGCAACGCTACGAGAAGCGGGGCGTGCGCTTCTACCGTCATACGGTGATTTACCGGCTAGAGGAGCAAGGTTATTTGCCGGTACTCAAATTGGTCCGGGGGGTTGCTCAGAGGATCCGCGCGATTCAATCCGGATCGACTCCTGCCTATATTAGCTGGATCGTTTATTGCACCCTGGCCGTGCTCTTGCTAACACTTTTCTATCCATCCCGGTGATATCGTCAACGAGCCGATGAGCATCTGTTATTGTCTGCAGGCAAAAGAGCATGGGGAGCAGTTTTTGCCTTGTTGATGAAATCCTTCCATGAGATGAATCCCGCCCACGGCAAATGGTGCACGGGTCACCAAAGCCCGATAGACTCATCAAGGCGGAGAGAGCTTTTATAGCTGTTCTCTTTAGACCCAGTGCCGTAATTTCCTTTCAATTCGGTACCACGCGGCGGAGAGGCAGGCCGGGGGATCTTTTAAGGTGGTGTGAGACAGGGTTGCGAGACACTGGGCCCACTTTTTTGCATAGGCATAGTGCAAGGAGCGTTCAATCTCGACGCCGGCCCAATAGCGCCTTTGGTCCCAATGCGAAAAGCCGAGTTTGGGAAACCATTGTGCGACAACATTCGCTTCACTTTGCCGCATTTTGGGGATGTCTTGATGAGCGCCTCCTTCATGCTCCCAATATCCCATTAACACGGCTGGCACAAATAGCCCGGGAAAATTGTGGCACGTCAGGGACAGCCATAGGAGCCAATCGTCGGCTCCGGGAGTGCTCAGTTGTCCTGTCCAGTTAATCGCTCGAAAAGCGTCGAGTTTGATCAGCACTTGGGATGGGGTGACGATGTGGTTAAACATTTTGAGATCGGACAATCGCAGCGACGGGAATTTGGTTTGATATAACTGGTATCGTTTCCCGGATGGAAACGCGATATCCGCATTCGAGACGGCAAACCCATGACGGGGATGGTTATTCAAAGCGCCTATCATGGTGGTCAAAAAGGTTGGATACCAATAGTCGTCCTGGTCTAAAAAAGCCAAAAAGCCGTCATCGAAGACCGAGAGGCTGGCTCCCAGGCGCCGAGCCTCGGCCACGCCCTGATTACGGCGAAGATAGTGGTATTCTGCATGATAACGCCAAGCGATGTCTTCGGCAGCATAATTTTCCGGTGTGCCGTCTTCCACAACGATCAGCTGTACGGGGACCGGAACCTTTTCTTGCTGTTTGACACTGTCTAAACATCGGCTAAGATAATCTCTTCCGTACCAGGTCGGAACGACGATTGTGACTCCTGTCATACATTCACCTGCCAAAGTCGTGTTGGGAGTGATTTTAGTAACATACCGTCTGATCGTAAAAGATTCAGGGCGCAGGTTCAAGCTGGAGATTTTGGTGGCGAGATTAACGGGGCGAGTCTTTTGGGCCAACGGATACGAATTCGCGCGCTGCTTTTGGTGCCGCTACAAGATATAGCCCCCATTTCCTAAGGGAATAGAACAGGGGCGAGAGAGGCCCGAGAGGGCCTGGCTCCTTCCGGATCATTGCCAGGAAGGGGAAGATGGGGGCATGTCTTTATTCTTTTGTTCGAATCAGTGGTTGACATAAACTCACGATGCGAGCACGGCGTCAATTTCCTGGGGTCCAAAGAAAATCAATCGCTTGCGGTTCGGAAACACCGTATGTTGCACGCGGTAGTCCGGGAACCGGGTCAGAAATCGCACCAATCCAATCGCCGCCTCCCTCCGGGCCAAAGGAGCGCCCAAGCAGTAGTGGGTACCCATTCCAAAGGCTATCACTCGCGAAAAATCCCGGGTCATATCCAAGACTTGAGGCGCGGCAAACTGTTGGGGGTCACGATTGGCTGCTCCCAACCACAAAATTACGTGACTGCCCGGGGAAATCTGGGTATCGCCAACGTGGATCGTCTCTCGAACTTCCCGGGTAACCAGTTGCACCGGTGACCAGTATCGCAATGTCTCTTCGAGAAATTTCTGTCCCCATTCCTCGTCCGTTTGTATCCGCTGTCGATCTTCAGTACGATCGGCCAGTAGCAGCAATGTGCTGCCGAGCAACCGGGTTGTTGTAATATGGCCAGCCACAAAGAGTAGTAAAGTATAGCCTAAAAGGCCTTCTTCATCGAGTGCATAGGCATTTACCAGGTGCGAAAGGACGCGGAAGTCAGGGTGAGTCCGGTAATGGGAAAAATAGGGCGAGAAATAGGCTTTCATGTCGGAAATGACCTGATTGCGGCGGGCTATAGCTTGCTCTTGCTGCACGCGGTTTTCTCGGGTGGTCAGGGCGTTAAGCGGCACGCCGAATAACTCTGTCATCCAGGTGTGAAACAACGGCTCGTCCCCTTCATTGATGCCTAGCCAGCGTGCAATGACCTTGATAGGTAAAGGGAAAGCGAAGTCCCGGATTAAGTCCGCGGATTTTTTATCTTGCAGGCGCTCCAACAGTTCGCTCACCACATTGATTATGATGGTTTGCCGGGAATCAATAAATCGAGGCTGAAAATCCGGCTGAGTGATTTTGCG
>JAKAAS010000317.1 GCA_021802225.1 Bacillota bacterium | reverse complement strand
CACTTGGCCGGAGAGACGGATTCGCCAGCTTGCAGAATGGGACTCTCTGTTCAGCGCTGGGGACCAGCGGGTGGTCCCCAACCGCAAGCACCGTACTCCTCTATTCTTCCTCATGCGTATCGCCCCCGTAGATCATGCAACGCCGGACGTGAACTCCCTCCCTCCTGCAAATGATGATTGCAGTAAAAATTGCGCGCCGCACAGACTCCCACAGTTTTCGGTTCAAATTCGTCAGAGATCGCCTGTACCATTCTCAGTATGGCAGGGACGGACATTTTTGGAGCCACCGTCGTGGGCCACAACATGACGGGAACTCCACCACCCGCCGGTCCTACTTGCCCCGCTACGCTGTTTCGTCCCTGACGCAGGTCTTAAAACACCCGTCACGCCTACACCTTGGTCCATCAGTTTCGCACGATGATCATGCACCATCAGGAGAGGGCCTTGTCGGCGTCTTACAGCAAAAATGCGGAAGAGCCTTAGCGTTGGCCAACCTGAACGTGATTTCCCCTCACTATGTTGCTTCTTTGACTACAGACATTCTCGTCGCTGACAATTCTTTCGTTTGTTTCTCAGCCAGGGCGAAAAATGGTCAAGCTGGCCGACCCGCATCTGCCGCGAACCAAGGGCCCCCCCTGCCAAAAATCAGTGCTCAATTATCGGCGGCGACCGTGGCCGCTATGCTTTATCATAGGCTTATGAAAAAATTGCCAGGCCTAACAACAGGCATCGATGCGCAAGAGTACTACCAGGCGCTCATTACTAGGGACCGTCGCTATGAAGGTGTCTTTTACGTGGGGGTCAAGACCACCGGGGTATTTTGCCGTCCGACGTGTTCCGCGCGCAAGCCGAAATTCGACCACTGTGAGTTTTTTGCGAATGCCAAACAAGCACTATTGGCATCGTACCGGCCCTGCAAGCGATGCCGTCCCCTCTCCTATCCGCAGGACGCATCGCCGGTCGTTCGGCAACTGATTGAAGCAGTAGAAGCTCACCCCGAAAAGCGTTGGACGGACGCCGATTTTGCAGCGCTCTCAATTCACGCGTCGACCGCCCGCCGGCAATTTCAGCGACGCTTTGGCATGACCTTTGTGGCCTACGCCCGCGCCCGGCGCATTGGGCTCGCCATGGAAGAAATCCGAGCCGGCCACCCGGTCATCGATGCCCAATTGGCGGCCGGCTATGAGTCCAGCAGCGGGTTCCGAGACGCCTTCACCCGCATTATGGGGTCAGCGCCAACTTTGCTCGGCCAGGGTGGGCACATCCTGAAGGCCGCCTGGATCGATACGGGTCTGGGGCCCATGTTGGCAATTGCCGACGATGATGCCCTGTGCCTCCTGGAATTCGTGGACCGGCGCGGTCTGGAGCGAGAAATTGAGCGTTTGCGGCAACGGCTCCGGGCCGCCATCGTGCCTGGAACGAACGCTCCAATCGCTTCCATTACGCAGGAGCTCACAGCTTATTTCGAGGGCCGGTTGATGTCCTTTCGCACGCCCATCCGTTGTTTGGGCACCCCCTTTGAGCACCGTGTATGGGCCGCGCTGGGTACCATACCCCCGGGTGAGACGCGAACGTATGGAGAGATCGCGCGGATCATTGAGCGGCCGCCAGCGTTTCGGGCCGTAGCCCGCGCTAATGGCGCCAACGTGCTCGCTTTGGTGATTCCGTGCCACCGGGTCATCAACGCTAATGGCGAGTTAGGCGGGTATGGGGGTGGTCTCGAACGGAAGCAGTGGCTCTTACACCATGAGCGGCAGTGGGCTAACCGCCGGTGAAGCGCCTGCCGCGCTCAACCTGTTCCAAGTAGGAAAGGCTCTTGTCTGCCTTCGTGGTAAACTCCTAGGACCCGCTGACAAACGGTCCTGTCCCGCTGTGGGCGGCCCGGTGAGGCATTCCCTGTATGCGCAAAACCGGGTGATGGCCAGTTTACCACGCCACGGTCGCTGACGGGGCTCTGGGAAGATTCGCTCGCCGTAGCGGAATTCTTCAATCAAGGGGCTGTGTAAGAGGCACCGCCCCCGAAAGCGCGGACGGTTAGAAGGGGGGGGGGACGCATGACCCCGCGTCTCCCCCTTTTTTGGCCCAGCCCATGGCGGGTGAGATGCCCCGCTTGGCACGGCCTATCCTATAGAATGCGCCCTAGAAGGCTCCATTGGACAGCTTCGCTGCCACGCTCACGAAGCGCTGCCGTCTATGGAATCCCCGCTGGCCGCCACGTCAGGGTTGATCTGCGGGGGCATTCTCGACGCCACCCCCCATGGCAGGAACAGCACCAGAGACACCACGACAACGACCGCGCTGCCCATGTAAATATTGAACCATTTAAGGGCTCCCACCCCGCCCACATAGGTCATGAACGTTAAGAAGAGCACGTAGACGATGTACCAGACGGCGTTGACAAATCCTTCTTTGACCTTGTAAATCAAGCCGAACACGACAGCGGCAATGGCCAGCAGCACAGTGGCGTAGGGCACAGAAGGCCACCCGCTCCAGTACACGATGAGAGAGGCGGAGGCAAAGGCGACCACGGCCACCAACCCGCCGTGTTTCAGCTTGCCAGGCCGGCCTTCCTTCCGTAAAGCCAGCATGACTACCGGGTTGACGGCGAAACCCAAGTAGCCTGCCACCACCGCATCCGTAATCAGGCTGTAAATCGACGGCAGGGGCGCGGCGATATAGGCGACTACCGCGCCGATGACGGTGAATGCCAGCAGAGCCCAAATGGGGATGGCATAGCGTTCGCTCAATTCCTGCATTTTTGCGCTCACCAGGCCCGTACGGCCCATCGCCAGGAGAATCCGGCTGCCCGCGCCCTGATAGATATAGCCGGTGACAAAGGGGCCAATGACCGCGATGATGACGGTCAGGAAGATCAGCCAGCCGATGTGCCCCCCGCTCGCAATTGCTAGGAAGGGATTGCCGGCAATGCTCGAAATCGCTCCCCAGGAACCAGGGTGAATCTTAATCTGGGACCAGTTGAGCGCGGTGAGAAAACCTACACTGAGCAAAACGTAGATGACCGTCTGCCCGAGGACAGACCACAAAATCGCCTTGCCGATAATTTGGGGGCGCTTGACTTCTTCCGCATAGTCAGGAATCACCCGGATCCCGCCAAAGGCGAACATGCCCAACGGGATGGCTGCAAAAAGTCCGCTGACGCCAAACGGCACCACCCCACCGTAGGCGGTAAAATTTCTGTAATGCGCTAAAGACAAAAACCCAATGCCAACCAGTGCATAGAGCAGCAGCTTCACGGTGCCGAAGACATTGGTCGAGTTGGCAAACATGCGCACGCCATAGTAATTGAACGGGAGAAACAAGAGCATCAGCACGACGCCCAGCACAGCACCCTCCGTGGTCGGATTGCCCAGGGAATTGATGAAGTGGGGGTAAAAGTAATTCAGCCCCTCCACGGTGGCCAGCGCTTCAACCGGCGGAATAAACAGATACCAAATCAAATCGGCAAAGGCGTTGATCATATTGGTGGTCTTTCCATAACTGTACAGGCTGTACCGCGATGGCCCGCCCGCCTCGGGATAGAGGTGGCTGAGGTCGACATAAGTGAGCCCCACAAAAAGATACATGACGGCACCAATCAGCCACGCCAGCACGACTCCTGGCCCAGCGGCTGCGGCCATGCCTGCTGTGCTGAAAAGCACTCCTGTTCCCACTGCCCCAGCCACGCCGATAATAATCAAATCAAACAGAGTCAGATGCTTTTTTAGATTGTTCAGGGTGTCACGCTCCTTCGCCAGAGTGATTCCACCGCGCTGTGGCCCGTGGAGCATAGTGCGAAGAAAGAGTTCGGGCGGCACCTTACAGGCCCTGCGCCCCAGTTAAAAAGGCTGGCCACAAGCGC
>JAKAAS010000316.1 GCA_021802225.1 Bacillota bacterium | reverse complement strand
GCTTGAAATCGGAACATCACAACAAGCGCAAAGGCGTCCGCGCCGAGATGACCGAGCTCAATGCCTATAACGTGCTCCGAGCGGAAAATCCCACCGCATAAGCATCACCGGATTTGAGAAAGAGCCGGTCAGCATAGCGAACCCGGAGAAAAAAGTCCAGCTTTTCCGTCGGTATATATAGAAATATGCGGCGCAACCATAAGACGTAATATTCAGTATTAATAGCCAAAGGAACGAACTTCTGGCATGAGGTAGTAGCCGAGCCCCTGACCTGAATGGATAAATCGACGTCACAAAAACAAGAAAGATTGGGAGGCACAAGATTATCGCCTTCAGAACGAGAACTTGTCGTATGTCGTATGCAACGTGCAGTTCCTTCTTATCAGGCGCCTGATGGATTGATCGAAAAATCATACCTGATCCAGTTTTACGACATTCGTGACCACGGCAATTTTTTCATTACACTATAACACCTCAGAGGCCGGATTGAAACTGCGCAGGGGAGACCTTGTTGGGCGCGGTGCAAAGAGGGGGAAAACTTTGGCGAGGCGCTTGACCACATCCGGCAAACTCTTACGCTTCTCGTGTGCCGTTGCAATTGGCTCTGTGCCACATGAGAACGGCTTGACACCAAGCCTGTATCAGAGACCATAATCCCCATCGAAAACCCTGGCGACGAGAAATACACGGAACCAATTTGGCGGCTTCCTTCTTTGTGAAACTTAGGAAGCCGCCCGCGGCTGTTATCTCCTGATTAAACCAGAAAGTCTGTCGCCGCCATTAGCCAAGCCACCGCATGCCACCGAAGTCCTCTCTTATCCCTCCCGACAGGAATCCTGCATCGTCCCACGATCCTGATAGCAGTCACTCCATTACTGGCACGCGTGCCCCCCTTATGAAGGGGAGGTCGGCGTTGACGGCACCGAACTGGAACTGCTCGGTGTATTGCTCGCTGCCAGATTGCCGGTCAAGGCCTGCACCTGTGCCGCCGCTTGTGTCAGGGCCTTCAATTCCGCTTGGAACTTGGCTATCACATTCGATAGTGCCTTGGGGCCAGCGGCTGACGGGCTGCGGCCGACCGATGCCGATGTTTGATCCGCAGTTTTCTCCGTGTGGACCGCTTGCGCCAAAGTCGTATTGATGGCTGCCAACTGGCTGAGTGCCGTGTGGATCGTCGTGATCTGGCCACTCGCTAAGGTTTTCGACAATGTCTGCAAGTACGTGCGGATTGCCGTGATGTACTGTTGACGGGCCGTGTCAATCTGGCCTTGCAACGCATGCATCGTTTGGACATCGGCTAAGATGGCTGCCGATGGACCGCGTTGATGATCCGCTGATGCAGGGGAATGCGCTAGACCGATTTGTGGGCTATTGGCCCCACTGGGCAGTGACGACCCTTGGCTAACCGCAATTCCCTGCGGTGATGACGGGGTAGTTCTATGACGGGCCGAAGCGGGCAATGCAGAACCAGAAGCTGTGGCGGAACTGCCAGATAATGCTGGACTGGGCCGGGTGGGACTCTGAGAGGGTGGGGACGACACCTTACCCGTGCTAGACGAGGTCGAAGTATTACGCGACAGGGCCGCACTAGAACCCTGCCCAGCGGCCATCGCGGGGACGGTTGCTGTCAGAGCCAACGCGACCGCGGCCGCTAAAGGCGCCGCCAAGTTACCACGCACTTTCATTAACATCACCTCACATTAAGGATTTTGTAGTTGCTGCAGTAATTGGTTCAGCTGTTGCACAGCACTGTGTAGTTGTGCAGCCTGATGTCCCGACACTCCTGGTGTCGTGATGTGCACCGTTAAGTGTCCTTGCCCCTGTTGCACGGTGATATGCACGAGAGTGTGTGCTTGCGTCCCACTTGGATATGTTCGCAGGTTGGTGACAGGAGCCGTGGATGCGGATGTCTCACGGGAGGTATGCGCCGCAGTGGTGGCGTTGCCGCACCCTGCCAGTCCTAAAGCCACCGCCAACATTCCCCCCGTGAACCCCGCCACTCGCTGCATGACTCGCCAATCCTTTCCACCACTAGGTATCGCGTATTCCGTGCAATGCGGGCTCGGTTCCCCTCCCACATTTTTTCACCTACTAGTTAGTTTCGACACCCTGTGCGCCACTCCTTTTTTCAAGGTACTATTTTTTAGTCCTTTGTTCTAAAAAACACGCCGTTTGAAGAACTTTAAAGTTAGTCTTACACTAGTGATGCCGATCCCCTGTATGGATTGCTACCAGATTTGCAAGCGTTGCAAGCAGTCCTCAACCATGCGGGTGGACAGTACCACAGCCCGCTGCGCATCGGTCTCCATCAGCCAGTGGGTCAAGGCACTGGGGCCGTCAACCACAGACATCGGCAGATCCGCAACACGGAGCCGTGAACTGCCTAGGAGCACCACGACTCCCATGACAGCCTCTTGGAGAGAAACCAATTGCGCTTGGGCCATCCAATGCTGCAAAGTGCGCACAAGACCTTTCGTGTGTGTCGTAGGACTGCCCATAGTGCCCCAGTCTGTCCTTGTTTGATGTTGCCACGCATCACCGCAGGCACGCATGGCGCTTTTCGATACGGTGTCGACCACATACAGACCTGCAGGGCCGATAATCAGATGGTCCAACTGCGCGACAATCTGGGATCCTAACGCTACGACCACATTAGGACAGACCATCCACGTGGCATCCAGGTGTTCCGCCATGAAGAGGGTGAACCGATCTTCCCCTTTAATATCGATGCGGTCGAAGTCTGCTCGACGGCTTTTCACACTCCACCAAATCAAGGGCGCCAAAGCCGGCGCCACCACAGCTGACAAGCGCGGATGCATCCGGGTCAGGATGCGATTGACTTCTTTCTGCACATTAGTCCGAATTGTGTCTTCAAAGGCTTGCTGAAACTGAGAATCTTGCTGCAATAATCGCTCCATTATTCCATCTCCCTTGTATTTTCTCACCTCCTGCTTTAACGCGGCACCACCTCGTCGGTCGTAAAGTACCCGGCGTGACATCGCCCGAGCGCCTATATTCGGGCACAATGGTCGGGGCTGCCGCAGTCCACCGTAGGCATCTAGCCCGGGTCGCTACCAAATGACTGCCTTTATCCATGAGCTCAATGCCCGCTCCGAGAATGAACGGCGAGGGAACTGGGAGAAGGGGGCCATGGCCGTGTCCCAGACAGTGGTGCCAGCGGTGGATGCCGGCCCCGGAGCAAAAATCCCGACAATCAGCAAGATGAGATATTTTGGCCACAACGCGGCTAGCCCACTTAACAAAAAACCTGACAAGAGAACTCGGTCGGTGGAATATTGCAGTCAATACGATTCGCCCTGGGATTGTCACTGATGGACTTGAATCGCGGCTCTCGGCGCAAAAGGAGGCAGCCTCAATCCCCACCGAACAACTTGGTATCCTGACAGCGCAGACGCCGCAGGCATCATTGATGACCGCGGAAGAAGCGGCAATGCGGCCGGGTTTTTGTTGTCTCTATTGGCTGCCCTTATTAACTGCGAGAACATCTCGGTAAGCGGCGGCAGTATTCAAGGTCTGTATGTGAAGATGCCTGCCCTACGGGAATAGGATCTCCAGTGGCAGTGCCACGTTTAACTTCGCATCTGCAGTCGGCACGACGCAGCTCCAACTCCCCGGAGTTCTTATTCTATGGTTAGCATCGTTTAATCATTAGCAAGCGCTGGACAATGCTGGGTGGCTTCATTTTCTTTCGGGAATCGGTGTTGTTAACTGTGCTCGACGTAATGCAAGGTTCAGGCATGTCTCACAGCGAGACATGCCTGAACCTCTACTGGAACTGTACGACGTAAGATGCCATGAAATCCACCGTAAGCCAGACAGTCGGCAATCTAATCTTTGTCCC
>JAKAAS010000315.1 GCA_021802225.1 Bacillota bacterium | reverse complement strand
TTAGCGAGAATACGGCCGTAGAAAAACCGATTGGGGTCTGCCCTCATTGAGAGGGCGAGCCCCCAGCGGCTTTCATCCCCATAGGTGAACCAAGGGGTTTTTCGCCGCTATATTATAAAGACCTTGTACAGAAATTTTCAGGGCTTTGTCTCCCTGCGGTGACGCCATCATTAGGTCACCGCAGTGGCCTGGGCGAAAACATTAGGAATCCAGAAGCGAAAATGCCGAGTCCAAAACACGAGAGAAAAGGAAGGCCGTCCACCCAGCCAATGCTGGAAACCACCATTTAGCGAGCCGGAGAATGGCGCGTCCCTGGGCGCCCAAAGTCTTTCGTTGCGATTTGCACCAATTCCCGTGCGTTGTGACGTATGCAGTGGGAACATGACAGTTCAACGCCGTAATCCTCCCCGAAGTGGTTTGGTTGCACGTACTTCTTCTACAGAGGCACCATGGTATTAGCTGGGAAGAATAGCCGGTCTATTTAAGTGGCAAACTGGGGATCGCTCGGCTCCAGGACGTTCAGCGCAAATCCGATCTCTCATGCTATGGGTCCGAGGCGTGAACCGCAGCCCCAACGAGTTCCCCCATGGCACGTAATGATTAGTTCCTTTCAGCGACTTGCATCCGTTAAGCGGTATTGTCACAAGGGATGTCGGGAGCCGGAAAATGGTCTATCTTTATTAGGTAATGACTGTTCACGGCAGGCGGATCGGGTGCCGATGAATGGGGAACCGGAAGGGGATGTGGAACAGGTGGAACGGAAGCAGCTGCGCGATGTTCCCCGGTCAGTGTTGGACCTTGCACCGATTCAAGCGGGGCGCACTCCCGCCGAAGCCTTTCGGCGGAGTTTGGATTTGGCCCGGCATGCAGAGCGCTGGGGGTATACGCGCTATTGGGTGGCCGAGCATCATAACATGGCAGGCATAGCGAGTGCGGCCACCTCTGTCGTGATGGGGTATATCGCGGCGGGCACGGCCACCATTCGCGTGGGTTCCGGGGGCGTGATGCTTCCCAACCACGCCCCCCTGATTATTGCCGAGCAGTTTGGCACCTTGGAGTCTCTATATCCCGGGCGGATTGATTTAGGGCTCGGACGCGCTCCGGGCACGGATCCCATGACCGCCCGGGCACTGCAGCGCGACGGTCCCACCCGCGCACGGGACTTTCCCGAAATGTTGGAGGAACTGCGCGGGTACTTTGGCCCAGCGGGAGACCGCCGGAACTCCACCCCGGTACGGTCCATTCCCAGCCAAGGCGTGACTGTCCCAATCTGGCTTTTGGGATCCAGTGATTTCAGCGCCCAGTTGGCAGGATATCTTGGCCTGCCTTTTGCGTTTGCCGGACAATTTGCTGCGGAGAACACCCAGTTGGCCCTAAACGCCTACCGCCAAAGTTTCCAGCCGTCGGAGGTGCTGCAACAGCCGTATGCCATGGTCGGGGTGAATGTGGTGGCGGCAGACACCGACGAAGAAGCCGATTTCCTTTCCACGACACAGCAGCAGAAATTTCTGCAGATGATTCGCGGACGCATTCAGACGGCTCAGATGGTGCCGCCCGTGAACACTATGGAAGGACTGTGGGAAGAGCACGAGAAGGAAGCCGTGCTCAGCCGGCTGGCCTCTTCGATTGTTGGTGGCCCAGACAGGGTGCGGGAGCGGTTGCTGCAGTTTTTGGACAGCACCGCGGCAGACGAGGTTATCATTAATGCGGAGATTTTTCACCACGCCGACCGGCTGCATTCCTATGAAATTGTGGCGGAGGTCTGGCCACAGTAGACTCTCAGTGGGTGTCCGGCTAGCGGCGCCCTCTCACCTTGTGGCCCTACGGCCAAGCAAAACCTGGTGGAAATATGTTGTGTCACGGCTGACGGTGCGGCCGTAAGCGCATCACGGCACTGTGCAGGTAATGTCCTCCAAAGGAGGCAAGGCGGGCCGCATCCTGACCTCTGGGCACCAGGGCTTTCCAACTCCCCCCAATCCGTGTCCACATCCAGGCCGCGACTGCCGCATCCAGTCCGTAGGACAGCGAGTCGGCCAGACCGGCGCCTATGGCGCCCATGTGAGGCGTCAGCAGCCACAAAAAGCCCGCGCCTGATATCGCCCCGGCTGACTCGCTGGGCAGAGTGAGAATAGGCCGTCCCAAAGCATTGAAGCCTTGGTATAGGACGCCGACCACAGTCATGAGGGGCACGCTTAGAAGCAGGGCAACGATGATGCCGTAAGCTTTGTTATAGCGTGTGCCATACAGCAGGGGCAGGGCGACGGGGGTAATCAGGATCGCCAGCACGGAGACGATAAGAGAGGAGAGCAGCAACAGGCGCACGCTGCTCTCAGTGCGTTCCATCACCACCCGGGGGTCGGTGCCCACCATCGACGGGAAGAATACGGTGCTGAAAGCGGTCATTGCGACCATTCCCACATTGACTGAGGAAAGCGCCACTCCATACAGACCAATGGCCGAGGCCGACAGCCAGATGGTGTTGAGCATCTGGTCGAGGCGGGTGTTAAACGTGCTGGCCAATGTGGGAATGAAGTATTGGCCAGCTTTGGTGACAATGCGCTTCACAGCGGGAACCACCGGGACCGCGCCGGTTTTCTTGGGAAGGTAATGCCAGGCTAGAGCCATGAACAGCACAGCGGGCAGCGTGCTGGTCGTATACGCATCCAGAAGCAGGTGGGCCGGGGTAAGTGCGGAAAAGAAGCCCAGGACGATGACCCCCAAGGTAAATAGCGAGGTCTGCCCGATCCGCACGGCATTAAATAAAGAAAACTTGCCTTCCAGAGTAAGAAGCATTTGGGCCACGGTGCCCTCTGCCGTCACCGGAATGAGGCTCATGCCGACAATAGCAATCCACACGGCCTCGCTGGACACATGGCGGATGACGAGCACAACCGGGATGGCCATGAGAAGGGCCAGAAGCAGGGAACTGGCCAGGGTGAGCCGTTGCAGGCGCTGGTACAAGGGCCGGGAGGGACTCTGGCGGTAGAACCACCCTAAAGCGGACGGGAATCCCAACAGCGCCAGGGTCCCGGCCACCCCGGTCCACGACATGACCGCATAGTACACGCCTTTGCTGGAAGGACCCATGACACGGGCGGTATAGACTCCGGTAATGACGTTCAGCGCCAAAATCCCATAGTTGACAGCCGCCATGTTCATGACGTTGGTTCCCATGCTTTTTGTGCGGTTGCTGGCCAAATGGTCACCCCTTGCTGGTATGGCGGTAAACACGCTACAAAACGCTTCCCCTTCCCGCACGGGGAAACAGGCGCTGAACTCTTGCTGAAATGTCAGCTCCTCGGATATGGTAGCACGTAATCTTGCTCCAGACCGAAGATTGCCGTCAGCAGTTTCCCTTGATGGTAGAGTGTGGCGCTTTTTTGCACAAACCAATCCGAGGGGAACCGGATTGGTTTGCGGGCACGGAGGCGGTCGGGGCGAAAAGCCGGCCGCCCCTTCTGTTTTACAAAAATAATTTTAACGTAGACCCTTTGCCCAGTTAAGGCCCACCCATCCGCTCCGCTGTCCCGTATGATAGAAATATCCTGAATTGAGAAAGGGCTGGTAGCGCCGATGCAGTTGGTGAATTCGCCCGGTTTCCCGTTTATCGGCATGTCTCCCGTTTTCATTTTGCCGTTCGTGGTGTTTCTTTTTATATTTCCCGCACTCTTGATGTGGCTGTGGAATCTTACCTTGCCGCAACTCTTTGGCTGGTCCCGCCTGGGGTACTGGCAGGCTTTCCGGCTGCAGTTGATTTCGGCTTTGCTCTTTGGCGCTGTCCGTTTCATGTAAGGCGGCGATAGGCGTCTTGCCCGGGGAGAAAGGCCTCACCGCCGTCTATCGCTGGACCGCATCTCTTCCCCCGGC
>JAKAAS010000314.1 GCA_021802225.1 Bacillota bacterium | reverse complement strand
TGCCGCCCGCAGCCCAGTTCAGCACACCGAAGGTGGTTGGTGGGAGAAGTTCCCGGTGCAAGATTTCAGCAATTTGCCGGGCTGGAGCTTGCAGCACCGCGGCTGGCATGCCTGGACTTGCGGACACTTCAATAATCCAGTGGTGCTCTGTCCATGAGATCAGCGGCATATTAGGAAAACTGCCAGCGGTAATGCCGTAGCCCAATGGGGTGGGGGAACCGGGACCAGGAGTGACGATGACGAGTTGCTCCATCTGGCCTGCAGCCTCAACGGCGGATGCATAGTGCTGGCCGCCAAAAGACACGGCTAGACCGTCTCTGAGCGCTATATCAATGTTATAGCCGCTGCTTCCGGTTTGCGACACCTGCAACACCTTTTGCACAGCTGAGCCGGTCGGAGCCAGAATAGGAAGGGAAGCCAGCGTGAGCTGGTGGATTGCGCTGCTTATTGCGGAAGAAAAAACAGCTTGGGATCCCTCGTGGGGATTTGAGGGAGAACGGGTCGCTCTGGGTACCGGCACCCGGGGTGATGACTCGGCCAAGACCGCTTTGCGGTGATGCTGGTTCGGGGACGCTTGGGCTGCAGTTCCGCAAGCGGTGAGAAGCACCGGGGAAACGAGCGCGCACCATACGAATTTTTTCACTGTTTACAGCTCCCTTTAGAGGCGATTCGCTGATATGTGAAGGTAATCATATCACGGGAACTGAGGGAAAAGGAGACGAATTATCCCGGGCAATTCAGGGGAGTTTTCTGGTTGCCTCTGCGCGCTAGCCAAAGGGTATTCGCAATGCTCCCGCAACGGATGTTCGAATAGATTGCACCCAAGTGCAATGGTTTCAGTGGATGCCGGAGCCGTGGGCGGGCACGTGTTTTGTAGCAGAATGCTGTAGAGAGGCGATATTTTGGTAACGGCGCTTGTCGGTCTCCGGTGGTTACGGTCCTTTGGGGGTGAATGCCGGCAAACTGACGGCGAATGTGGTATTGCTGACGAGCACGGGAGCCGCGTCCACTGTGCCGTGAATCCGCAAGTCGATGGGCATGGACTGCTTCACCGTTACGGTTTGTCCCGTGCCTTTTTTGGCTTGCGCATAAAACAGTTCGATGGCATGGAAAGTGGGGAAATGGGCGAACTTATTATTGATCAAGGGGTCCTCCACAATCCATTCGGCGCTTTTGGCCTCGAGGTGGTACTGCACATGAAAGACTTGGCGGTAGTTTCCCGCCTGCAAATTGATGGCCCAGTCCGAGCCCTTGACGTGCGCGATGGCGATATGCACCGGGGCGCCTACCGGCAAATCCCGGGCAATGGGCTTCAGGGGCTGGGGAAGCCCTGCGATCCACAGAATTGTCTTGGTTCCGTAGGCGGTCTTTTTTGTCAGGGTGCCCGCTTGCAGCAGGCTGCGCTGGGGGGCTCCCCCCACGCCGACCCAGACGGCTAATGAGCCGTCTGATACGAGGGTGGGCACGCGCCATGTTGCCTGTACCGATTCATAGGTTCCCTCCGAATTGACATAACCTGCCCAATTCCGGCTCATTTCGAACGGGCCCCCCATGGGGGTATTCTGGAGCGTGAAAGGCTGGGGATCAGGGATGGATACGGGATAGGATTGCGGACTCAGTCCGGGCCAGTTGATCACCGGGTCGGCATTAATGGTAAGAAGACCGAATCCCAGAGCTACAATCCAATACATCGCCCGCATAATACCCTCCTTTCTCCCGGCCGCCACCGCCGCCGCGCTATCCTCTTAATTAAAGTGTACCCTTGTTTTCGGCTAGCGTAAAACACCGGCCAGGCAGTGTTAGAGAATTTGTATGAAAGTGAAGCCGGGCCCTATGACAGGGGCGTGGGAAAGTAGACAAAGAGGATGGAATATAGATTGCCGTTACAGCACAAAGTGGCCGATGAGGCCGGTGGCCAGACCGAAGAGCGCGACGGTCACAGCTAGTTTGGCCAGCAAGCTTTTAGGCAGCGCGGTGCTCACCATCGCCATGGAAGGCAGGCTGATGGCCGGGACCGTCATCATCAAAACGGATGCGGGACCTATGCCCAGGCCGTACTGCATCAGCACGCTGGCAATGGGCGCCTCACCGGCGGTGGGGATCACCATCAGGGTGCCGGCTACAGCGTAGAGGATCCACAGCCACCACATATGCCCGGTGTTGGCGGCGATGGCGGGGAAGAGCCAGGCGCGGGCCGCGCCCAGAGCCATGACGAGAACAATGTATTCCGGCAGCAGCCGGGTGACGAGTCGCCATAAGGTCTGGAAAAAACGCGACGCAATGCCGCCGGCGGTCGGGTCGGCGGGGGTTTGAGGCAGAGACAATTCTTTGTCGTCCAGTCCCGCAGGCTGCCAGACATCACCGAGTTTGGAGACGAGGATGACCAGAGCTGCTCCCAGCACGATGCGCAGGACCGCCCAGTTCCACCCCAACACAAACCCCATGAATACGATGGTGGCGGGATTCAATATGGGATTGCCGACCCAGTAGGCCAGTACGGCACCGGTCGAGACCTTCTGCCGTTTCAAATTGACCACAATGGGGGCGGAGCAGCAGGTGCACATCATCGAAGGAATGGCTGCGAGCCCAGCGATGGCCCGGCTCTTCCAGCCGACGCGGCCTAAAACCCGCGACAGCCAGTCCGGCGGCAACAGGGATTCAATGCCCGAGATCACCAGACCGGCGATGAGGGCAATCCAGATGTCTTTGAAATAGGACCATGTGTAGTCCTATGCGGTCTGCCACGACGGAGCCGGGGCATGGGACTGCGACCCGGTGACGACGGAAGCGCCGAGAGTGTGGTGTGACGCCACTATAAACACTTTTGTAGTACGGGTCCCATTTGGCCAAGTAGACGAGGCCTATGGCCGACACGAAACAGCAACACAGCCCACCGGGGCCAATGCATATGCGGGTGGGGCAGTGTGCCCGTTTGCAAGGACATCAGCAAGCCTCCTGTCAGTGCAGTGGGAGTCATTCAAGTGCCCAGCGAATTGTCAGTCACCATACAGTAAACGGCCGCGGAACATGCGCCGAATCCCGCAGAGTAATTCCCAAGGGCGCAGACAGCCAATTCAGGGATAGGGCCAAGGACTGTTCTTTCTTTGTTCGCTAGCCGCCGGAGCACAGAGGGGGCTAGCGAAGGCACCTGCCTTCCGATGATTGCGGAGCCAGAAGCCGTGAAGGCTTCTGGCAGCCATGCGGTGCATTGTCAAAAGGTCGTCAGTTTCAGGACTTTTTTTCTGCAGACACCACAGTCACTTTCATCTCCCCAGCATGCTGGATGCGGTCAGATCCGCACCGGGGACAGACGGTGGCCCGGCTGCCTTGCGGAAGCAGAAATATCTGGTCGCAGTCAAAGCACTTGTATTCCATTAAGGTGATGACATCTCCCATAAACTTTTCCTCCTCACATAAATGACCTGCGTGACACTGCAAACATAACAGACAATTTGCGGAAAACGGAAGATATTCTCGGGGTTTAGTATCCTTTCTTGAATCCTTGCGTTGGTTGTTAGTTATTTCACGCGATTTTCTGCGCGTGGACCGTCGGCAGGATATCGGTTGGCACATGCTTATCATAGCTTAGAGGCGGAGAATCGGCCATGGGAAGGCGGAAGTTTTTTTAAGGCAGCGGAGGCGTAGTTTGGTGAGAGCGCGTCGTGTTCGTGAAAGGGGGCCGCTTTGGACAAGGATGAAAACATCGGAGAAACAGTGATTTGCATCCCACGTGCAGGCCAGCGCATTTGATGGCGTAAGGACCTGGCAGGAGCACCGGGAGTTACTATATAGCTTGCGATAAGATGCATAATAATTCATGATAGTGGTATAGATAAGAACTAAACGATTACCGAAGTCGCCCGGTCA
>JAKAAS010000313.1 GCA_021802225.1 Bacillota bacterium | reverse complement strand
ACGATGGAAGGTCGGCTCACGGTCGCAAAGGCCCGTGAAGTGGGACGCCTGGTTGCAGAGCGAGCCCGGGCACAGGGCGTCAGCAAAGTGGTGTTTGACCGGGGTGGATACCGGTATCATGGACGGGTGCAGGCTTTGGCCGACGCGGCCAGAGCAGCCGGTCTTGAATTTTAAGGAACAGGGGGGACATTATGGCACGGCCAGGAGCCCAGAATCAGGATTCTAGAGCAGTCAGCGAGTTTAAGGAAAAGGTTGTCGCCATTAACCGTGTCGCCAAAGTGGTAAAGGGTGGACGGCGATTCAGTTTCAGCGCCCTAGTGGTGGTCGGCGATGAAAATGGGCGGGTTGGGGTAGGCCTCGGCAAGGCTACAGAAATCCCTGAAGCTATCCGCAAGGGAGCGGAGGATGCCAACAAGTCTATGCTTACCGTGCCGCGCCTTGGCGTGACGGTGCCGCATCAGGTTATCGGGATATTCGGGGCGGGTCGGGTCCTTATCAAGCCGGCGGCGCCCGGAACCGGAGTGATCGCTGGCGGTCCCGTGCGTGCCGTGCTGGAAGCCGCTGGGGTGAGGGATGTGCTTACCAAGTCCCTTGGCACTTCCAACCCGAACAATGTCGTGGCTGCGACGATGCAGGGATTAAGCCAACTGAAGAAGGCGGCGCGGGTTGCCAAGCTGCGCGGCAGGACTGTGCAAGAGGTGTTAGGAGGGGCGCATCGTGGCTAAACTGCGCATAACGCTGGTGAAAAGTGCCATCGGCTACGCCCAGGAGCAGAAGGACACAGCGAGCCGCCTCGGGCTTCGCAAGATGTGGCGGACCGTCGAATTCGAAGACAATGCCTCCATACGCGGGATGGTGCACAAAATTCGGCACCTGGTGAAAGTCGAAGAAGTTCCGGATGGGGAGGAGGGTACGAAATGAGGCTTCATGAACTACAGCCAATACCCGGCAGTCATCAAAAGAAGACGCGCCGCGGCAGAGGTTTGGGGTCCGGACTGGGTAAGACAGCGGGACGTGGCAGCAAAGGCCAGAAGGCTCGTTCCGGAGGAAGCATTCGCCCCGGATTTGAGGGAGGGCAGATGCCCTTGCAGCGGCGCTTACCTAAGCGGGGATTTAAAAATCCCTTTCGTGTCGAATATGAGATCGTGAACGTGGGCGACCTCGGCAGGTTCGACGCAGAGACTGTGGTGACAGTGGCCCTGCTTAAGCAGCAGCGTTTAGTGCGGCGCAATTTGCCCGTGAAGATTCTCGGTGAAGGAGAGTTAGACCGCGCCCTGACTGTGCAAGTGAATGCGTTTTCCAAGTCAGCCAAGGAAAAGATCGAGGCGGTTTCCGGACGAGCCGAGGTGATTTGAGATGGCTCAAAACATGATGAATGCGTTTCGGTCGTCGCAACTGAACAAGCGGATCTTGTTTACGCTATTGATGCTGGTGGTGTTTAGAGTGGGCGCCCATATTCCAATTCCGGGCGTCCACGCCTCTGTCATTCAGAGCCTCTTTACACACGGAGCAACCATCTTTGCGTTGTTAAACCTGTTCTCTGGCGGTGCCACGGCGACGCTGTCCATCTTTGCGCTGAGTATCATTCCATATATCAATGCCAGCATTATCATGCAGTTGATGACCGTAGTCATCCCCTCCGTGGAAGAATGGTCCAAGGAGGGCGAAGAAGGTCAGAAGAAGATGACGAAGGTCACGCGCTGGCTTTCGTTGGGACTGGGAAGTTTGCAGTCGCTGGGCATTGCCTATTATCTCTACGGATACTCTTCGCACGGAGAATTTGCGTACATCCATCATGATGTGGGTTCACTGTTGCTGACCGCGATGCTTTTGTTGACGGGCTCCACCATCTTAATGTGGGTTGGCGAGGAGATCACCGACAAAGGGGTGGGGAATGGCATTTCCCTTTTGGTGTTTTTCGGAATCATCTCGCGCCTCCCCTATGGGGTTGAGCAACTGTACAAATACATTCAAGCGGGCATTGTGAGCTGGCCTAAAATCATTATCTTTCTCATCATTGCGGTGGCGATTATTGCCGCCGTGGTATATGTGAACGAGGGTCAGAGGAAGATCCCGGTGCAGTATCCCAAACGGGTTGTGGGTCGGCGGATGTATCAGGGGCAGTCGACTCATCTGCCAATCCGGGTCAACCAGGCCGGAGTCATCCCCGTGATCTTCGCCATTTCCCTATTGATCTTGCCTTACACCGTGGGGCAGTTTTTTAAGGGCGGATGGGTCACAGCGCTGGAGCACAACTTCGGCTTCACGTCGCCAATCTATATAGCGGCCGAGTTTTTGCTGGTGGTGGTGTTTACGTTCTTCTATACGCAGGTGGTTTTCAAGGTGGACGATGTGGCTGATAACCTGAAGAAGGGCGGCGGCTACATTCCCGGTATCCGGCCCGGTCGCCCCACGGCTGAGTATCTGGCGAAAGTAAGCGGGCGCCTGACGCTCATCGGGGCGTTGTTTCTTGGCATCGTCGCTATATTGCCCAGTTTCGTGACCATGGGCATGGGGGTCAGCGGCATGTATTTTGGAGGAACGTCTCTCCTGATCATTGTCGGTGTGGCGCTCGATACGCTGAAACAGATGCAGGCGCAAATGTTGATGAAGCAGTATCAGGGGTTTATGAAATGAGGTGGTCCATATGCTGAACCTGGTGATGCTGGGGTCCCCTGGGGCCGGTAAAGGCACTCAGGCAGCCGTGTTGAGTGAGCGCTATGGCATCCCGCACATTTCCACCGGCGATATCTTTCGCCAGAATTTGGCGGATAATACGGCGCTGGGACAAAAGGCGCGGAACTTCATGAATGAGGGGCTGCTGGTTCCGGACAACGTGACGGAAGCGATGGTGGAGGACCGCCTCAATCAGGGGGATACCGCCCGGGGATTTATTTTGGACGGTTTCCCGCGCAACATTGCCCAGGGCTATGCGCTGACCCATATGCTGGAACAGCGGCACGCCGCCTTGCAGGCGGTCATTTATATCAACGTGGCCCACAGCCTTCTGGTGAGGCGCCTGGTTGGGCGCCGGGTCTGTGTGGATTGCGGCGCTGGGTACCATGTCGAGTTTGACGCGCCGGTTACGGCCGATGTGTGCAGTGCATGCGGGGGCCGTCTCGTGCAGCGTGCCGATGACGAGCCTGACACCGTGGAGACCCGCTTGCGGGTATATCACGAGCAAACTGCTCCGCTGATTGAATTTTACCGGTCGCGGGGCCTGTTGCATGAAGTTGACGGGAACGGACCGGTGACGGACGTCACTGCTGCGATCGTCGGGATTGTGGAGGCTGTGGATGATTGAACTGAAGAGTCAGCGTGACAAAGAAAAAATGCGCCGAGCGGGTCTTGTGGTTGCCGAGGTGCTGCAGATCCTTAAGGCGGCCGCCGTGACGGGTGTTACCACCAGGGAAATGGATGCCATCGCTGATGAGGAGATTCGGGGTCGGGGCGGGGTGCCGATTTTTAAAGGGTACCACGGCTACCCCGCGAGTGTCTGCATCTCGGTTAACCACGAGGTGGTGCACGGCATTCCTGGCAGCCGTCGGCTGAAGGAGCACGACTTGGTCAGTCTCGACCTTGGCGCGGTCGTTGATACGTTTGTAGGGGATGCCGCACTGTCCACCTTCGTGGGGGAACCCCCAGATGAAACTGCGGCACTGCTCCTGAAGGTGACAGAGGAATCGCTGTACGAGGGCATCAAAGCGGCTCAGCCAGGGGGACACCTTGGTGATATCTCACATGCGGTCCAGGCTCATGTGGAGAAATACGGTTTTTCCGTGGTCCGTGATTATGTGGGGCACGGCATCGGGCATCAGATGCACGAGGATCCCCAGGTACCCAATTACGGACCGGCGGGGCGGGGGATTCT
>JAKAAS010000312.1 GCA_021802225.1 Bacillota bacterium | reverse complement strand
ACCCCTTGTTTGTCGAGCGTTGCGCTCACCCCTTGGGTCTCGTGCCCCCGAACCAGTTGCCCGGAGACAGGATGCACATTTACGATATAGGGGAAGAGCTCACCGATCGGAAACGGATTCGTGGGTTGGACGGTTTCTTCGTGCCATCCGCCTCCGGGCGGGGTAGACTGTCCCCATGAATGTTGCCCAATGCGAATGGACTGTCCCACGACAGTCACAGCATTGGCTCCAGAGATCCCGCTCAATGTCGCATGCTCGGTCGACTCGGCCTCTTTGTTGATCGGGTCAACGGCTGAAGTCATTTGCACATGCGCGTTCCCGAGCGTGTCTGTGATCGTGGTGTTCATGTGCACGGGCTGTGCAGCCTGAATCCGGGCCGCAAGGGTCAAAAGGGAAAGAGGAGGAACGGGTGTCCCCGCCCTGGCCTTCGCGGGAACTGTCTTATCAGCGGACTGCTTCACTGCGGGGGACGTTTTCACGGACCCAGCGGCTGACTTCTGGGTGCCGCAGGCTGACAGCAGCACAGGAGCTAGCCCCATGAGCACCCACAACGGCATAGATTTTCGTGAGCGAAAGTACATTGTAATCCCCCTGTAAATTCATCGATATTTCGGTGCTTATGCGGTGACACAGAGCGCCGTGACGCTTTCGGTGCGCTAGAGGCTGGCAAAAACATCCTGAGAGTTCCCCGTGTTTGACATCAAGGCAGTTTGTTTTTGGGACTTCTCAATGCTCTTGCGGGTGTCCGGTGCGTTGTGCATACGGTGACCGTCACAGATATTAACAAGGATACAATATTGTTGGACAAAAGAATATGTGAAGAACTGTAAAGCCTTCATGCAGATGGCTTCTGTAGCAGTTTAATTGGCGCCTTGCGGCAGCGCGAGGCGCCAGCAGCACGGTATAGTGTTGCAGGACGCCCGTGGACGACAAACTCACCGGCGGGGCTCAACTGACCGTGATGGTCGAAACCCCCGCTAAGACAGGGACCGCTCTTTTTGAGGGTTCGTCTCGCACCCGGCGCCAGGGAAGGTGGTGGAAGACACCGCGAGCGGTCATGACGCTATCTTCGCGGGCAGCCCTTAAGGGAGAAGGTCAGAATGTGGGAGGAGCACAAAGACAAGCCGTCCTGTGTCAGAGGCATGGCGGCTTGGACCTGAGTCTGGCCTATCGCCAGGGGGCGCCATAGCCCTCCCGGCCCCCAGAGGCCTGAAGGAAATCATTTGCCCTGCGGGGGGTGCGAAAAATGATGAACCGCCATGGTACCGGTCCTATGCGCAAAGCAGCGGCTCTGCCGGTTGGCGCGGCCACAGGAGGCAAAAAAGGGTCCAGGTCAGTTCTGGTTCCGGGTCTGTTCCTCATCTACCAAGAATCTGCGCATGATCTTTCCGGAACCGTTTTTCGGGAGTGATTCCCGAATTTCCACTTGCCGCGGCGCTTTGAAAGCCGCCATTTCCCCGCGCGCCCAGGTGGCAATTTGCTCGGGTGTGACCTGGCTTTCAGGCTTCAAGACGACGAAAGCCTTCACGGTTTCCCCCCGGTATGCGTCGGGAACGCCGATGACCACAGCCTCAGCAATGGCGGGATGCTTATACAAGAGACTTTCCACTTCGGCCGGAAATACGGAGAAACCAGAAGACTTGATCAGTTCCTTGCTGCGTCCTGAGATAAAAAGATATCCGTCCGGGTCGACGTAGCCGATGTCCCCGGTATCAAACCACCCATCCGGCCGGAGCACTTCCTCTGTCGCCTCGGGGCGCTGCCAGTAACCTGCCATAACTTGGGGGCCCTTGACCCAGATCTCTCCGGTTTCGCCCAAGTCCAGTTCCCGGTCAAAATGACCGATTTCAGTAATGCGGAGATCGACATCAAACACCGGGATTCCCGCTGAGCCCATTTTTGGGTGGTCGGAGGGGTTGACGGTGACCTGGGACATAGTTTCGCTGAGGCCGTACCCCTCAATCAGGGTGGAGCCGGTGAGTTCCCGGAATTTCTCCAAAATGGGCAGGGGTATGGGAGCGCCTCCCGACATGCAGGCTTGGAGCGAGTCGAGGCGGTAGTCCTGGATGGCGGGAAACTGGGTCACCGCGATATTCATGGTGGCGATGCCCACCCAGTGCGTGGGGCGATAGTAGTCGATGGCTTGGATGAAAGTCAGTGTCTCGAACCTGGTAATCAGGAGTACGGTGGCGCCGGCGTACAGGGGCGCGAGAAACGAGTGCACCATGCCTGTCACGTGAAACAGAGGCAACACAGCAATATGCATGGATTCTTGAGTAACATGAGTCCATGAAACCGATCCGGCGACATTGGCCAACACATTGCGGTGCAGGAGCATGGCTCCTTTGGGTTGGCCGGTCGTGCCTGAGGTATACTGCAGCAAAGCCAGATCCTGATCCAGATCCACATGCGCGGGAAAAATAGGCTCCTGCGAGCGCACCCACCCGCTAAAGGAGATGCGGTCTGGGTTCACGGGAGAAACTTCGCGGCGCATGTCGGCATGAACTTTCGGCACAGGAATCTCGGGCAAGAACTCATCAAAGGCGGCATACACGACAGGAAGGCTTGGTTGGGAGGCAACGGCCTTTTCTACCACTGGCGCCAGCTCACGTCCCGCGATGACCAGGCGCGCCTGGCTGTCTTCGAGCTCATAGCGGAGCTCGTCGGCCATAAACATGGGATTGGCCGCGACCACAACGCCCCCTACGGCATGAACCGCCAAATAGCTAAAAATAAACTGGGGAATATTTTGCATAAAGAGGAGGACCCGGTCCCCTGGGCCAATGCCGGCCACCTGCAGGGCATGAGCCGTGCGCCCTACCCAGCCAGCCAGTTCCTGGTATGTAAAGCGTGTACCGTAATAAATGAGGGCCGTGTGCTGGGGTGTTTCGCGAGCCCAGTCAAATACCCGTTCCGTGACGCTTTGCGATGGCTTGCTCCACGTTGTGGGCACGCCCTCGGGCCACTCTTTGAGCCAAATCGGCTGCATTGGCCTTTCCTCCTTTTTTGGGTGGAGCTGGTGCGGCTCAGCGCTCAAACAAGCGGCGCGGATTGCCGACGGTCATTGTGCGGATCTCTTCATCAGATACGCCCAACTGTTTGAGGGCGGGGAGAACAGTGGTGGGAATGAAGGACATGCTCCAGTCGGGAACCATTTCCTTAATCTGTTCGGGCTCAAACCAGTCAATGGTGGCGCAGGCATCATGGGACAGCAGCAGCTGGCCAGCATAGCCCTTCTCAATGAGCGTGGCAACGGCTTGGTTGCGCCGACCTGTGGGCAGGTAGATATCCAGACCATAGCGGTCAAGGCCGATAAAGACGCCACGATCGAGCACTCGGGTCAAGTAGGGAATGTCGTCCGTATCCCCGACGTGTCCGATGACCACCCGGGACAGGTCGACCCCTTCTTCTTCCAACAGGGCAATTTGCTCGAGCCCGGAGCCATTTTGCGCGTGGGAATGGGTGACGATGGGACACTCGGTCCGGAGATGGGCCCGCGCGGCCGCCCGGATCACTTTTTCCACTCCCGGAGTAATGCCGGGTTCGTCGGTGGCGAACTTAATAAAGCCCGCCTTCGTGGCAGTGCCCTGAATGCCCACAGTGATGTCGTGCACAAACAAGTCCGCCATAAAGTCAATGGACCGGTTGTCAAAGAAATGCGGCAGGTCACGGTAGGTGTAAATTCCCGTAGCCGCTACAATTTGGGCGCCGGTCGCCTCGGCGACGCGTTCCATGAAGTGCGCGTCGCGTCCCAAACCCAGGACGGTGGGGTCGCATATCGTCTGCACCCCGGCGCTTAGGGCCCGGCCGACCTCATCCACGGCCCGCTCAAACTGGCGGGTGTCATCATACAAGAAGGGCTATGCTGGCCA
>JAKAAS010000311.1 GCA_021802225.1 Bacillota bacterium | reverse complement strand
CCTTGCTTAAGACCGACCGTATCGGCATGCACTATAACCTCGAAATCCGCGTGCCATTTTGTGACCATGAGGTAGTGGAACTGGCTCTGAGCATGCCGCTGGCCCTGAGGCGCTATGGGTCCAACGACAAGCGGGTGCTGCGCGAAGTCGCCCGACAGCTCCTGCCCCCGGATGTCGTGCGCAGGCCCAAACAGGGTTTTCCCACGCCCCTCACGGACCTGTTGGCGGGACCGCTGCATGACATTGCGTGGGATACGTTGACGGGCTCCTCCGCGCGCAGCCAGGAATGGTTCGATCCGGGGGCCATCCAGAGGCTGCTGTCCGGCATGGGACCGGGAAATGGCACCACGTCCCGCCAAATCTACTCCCTGCTGATGCTGGAGCTGTGGGCGGAGGAGATGGGAAACAAGGCGCTGGCGGCCCGCCGGGAAAACTATTCCTCACCGTCATCCGATATGCGGTCATAAAGCGCTCCGGCTGCAAGCTTCGCCATCGCAGGGGACTGCAGAGGCCAGGCTTGCTGATATCCCATCGCGGCCCTCGCCTGCCGGATGATCATCCGCACCTTTTCTTCGGCCGCATGCAGGCGGTAAATGTGGTAGTCGCAAAAATCAGGATCAGACTGCATAAAGGCATGTTCCGCGAGGTTTCTCTCTGTTACAGCTTCCCTCAGAGCCTCATGCCAGGTCATGAGAATCGCCTCCTTTGCCCTATATTATGCGGCGAAACGGCAATCAGACTGCCTTTCGGAGAACTTGCGGGCATTTCGGGAAACCGGGAGTGGCAGCGGCGAACGTCGCTCGGGTCAATTCGGCAAGGTATTTGAAGCTGTCTGGAATGACGCTGGGACTGGCTCCAAAACGAAAGGTGGCGAAGCGGCATGAATAGGTCCGGGGGGCAGGCTCAGGGTCCTTGTGCGCTCCGCGGACCGGCGTTCTAGCTCCGGCAACTTTGACCGAAATCGGTCTTTGATGGCAGTATTGGGAATTGGCGGGCAGGGTGACTCTCATAACCAGGCTGGCGAGTCCTTTGCGGTGGGGGGATGGTCGCAGGAGTGGCGGATGCCATCATTGGGCATCTTGCCGCACGCTATATGGCAACTCCCACTTAGTGGAAGTTGAAAGGCGATCCCCCGTCAGTGCGCAAGGGAACCGCCCTCCATTCCCACTCCGTGGATGACACCAAGATAAGAGCCATCACAAAATGCGTAGGCGGGCCGACTTAGAACCCCTCATATGCGCCCGGCCCGCTGGGCGGCGCGAACCCGTAACGGGCATAAATCTCTTGGGCGTCTACGGACACAATGAACTGGAGGAAGCGCTTTTGCGCTTCGGGGTGCGGAGCCTGTTTGAGGCCCGCAATGTAGTAGCGCCCTGCCGGATTCGCATTCGCGGGGAACGGCAGCCACTTGACCGCTTTGTTCAGCGCCGCGGCATGCATGGCTTCGCTTACCCAGACTACTCCGACATGGAAGGCGCTTGCTGCCACGCGGTCCACCGTTTGCCGGTGGTGGACGGTGGTAAACACCGTCTGCCGATTTTGCACTTTCTCTTGAAACACGCGCGCCCCCAGGCCGGCATGGTCCATTTCCAAGGCCTGCTGCGCCAGCCGGGCAATGCCTTCGGTCTGCGGATTCGGCATCAGCACCCGCACACCGCTGCGGCCGAGGTCATCAAGCCCGGTGATTCCCGCGGGGTTATCGAGGGGCATCACCAGCGCCAGGTGGTTTTGGGCATACGGCACCGGAGTTCCCAGGTGCGCCGATAGTTGCTCCATTTCGCTGCGCCCGGCCGCGAACACGTCGGGAATGATGCGCAGTGCGAGAGTTCCCAGCTGAAAATCGCCGCCGTGAAGAATTTGCTGGGCGAGCATTCCCGGGGGCAGCGTCTCGTAGAAGACCGAGCGGCATTCCGGGAAGTTGTCTTCGAACGCGCGAAACAGATCATTCAGCACCATAAACTGGTTGCCATTGAAAAATGCTGTGAAGTCCGGCGTAATGGGATTGCCGACAAAATCGCACACCGTATCATATTGCGGCAAGTCCAAATGGGGACTGGGATTCATATCAAGGTTTGACATAGGCCATTCCCTCCTGCTGCCTGAGCACCAATTCTCCCACGGCGGACGGCACGATCGTCATTGACGGGAGCAGGTCGCTCTCCGTAAGGCTGCTTGCCTTCATGCTGTTGAGGCAGACCACAGTGGATACCCCCTTGTTCTGCAAGGCTTGAATCTCGCCAGGCCACCGGGACTGTGACCGAGCCGCCATATTGACAGCGTCTCCCTGGATTACTAATTCTACTCGCATGTCAGGCATCTCCACGAGGAGATTTTCGATATTTCGCAATGCCGCCCGCTGTTTGGCCGCATCGCCGTCGTTAACGTGGAACAGGACGCCTTTTGTTCCGCTCACAGCCATCACCTCTGGGAAAAGTGTAGTACTTCACTTCTAACGCCGCAATAATCCATGGATCTGAATGGGATTAATCATCAGCCCAGTGGTATAGTAAAGGCAAAAGAGCCTGTCATGAAACCGTATAAGGAGTGAAATATAGACGATGCAGGAACCTGACCTGAGTTTGATACGCCATCTTAAGAGCCGTGGAAAATTCGAAGAGGCGCATGAACAGCTTGAGCAGTGGATGGAGGCCCAGCCCAATAGCCCTTATTTGGAGCTGGAAATGGCAGGCATCCTTGATGAACTGGGACGGCCTCACGAGGCCGTTTTGTACTATGAAGACGCTTTGGCGCACGAAGCGCCAGCGCCTTTGGCGCTGCGGATAGCGATTGGGCTCGGCAATGACCTGCGGGCTCTGGGGCGCATCCATGAATCGCGCCAGGTTCTGGAGAAAGCTCGGAGCCAGCGTGCGCCACAAAAGGCTCTGGACTTGTTTTATGCGCTGACACTCTGGCAGGATCGTGACTACAGTGCCGCATTCCGGCTGGTCTGGCAGATGGCCGAGACCGGCATGGACGGCGAGGACTTTGAGTGGTACCGGGGAACGCTGCGTTACGCTGCGGACCATCTTAATGACTCATTTCACCCCTAAAGGGGTGAGCAGGAGCCGTGAGGGCAGCAGAATTCTGCTGCCCTCAGCACTTACCCTGTATTGCGCATTCCCAGCGCAATGCCTTCCATGGTTTTCGCAATGAGGGGCAGCAATTCCGCGTCCCCACTGGTCCGGTACCGGGACAGCAGTTCAATCTGCAGATAATTCAAGGGGTCTACATGTGGATTGCGCCAGTGGATGACTTCTTGCAGGCGGGGCTGATCTTCCAAAAGTTCACGGTGGCCGGTAATGGCGAGCAGGGCATCGTGCAGCTGGCTATAGTCCTCTTGGATTTGCGGCCAGAATTGGGCGCTCAGATGGCGGGGCACGAGGTCATGATATGCCATCGCAACATGCAGGTCTGTCTTGACCAGGGCCAATTCCATATTGTGGATGCTGGTAGTCCAAAATGGCCATGTGGCGTACCAGTCCTGCAGAAGGTCTTTATGGCCCTCTTCGAGAAAGCTGCTCAGGGCTTGGCCGGCGCCGTACCAGCCTGGCAGGAGCATGCGGTTTTGGGTCCAGGAGAAGACCCAGGGAATCGCCCGCAGATCATCCCAACGGAATTGCTCCCGCCAAGATGGCCGGGATCCCCAATTTAAGGCACCCATCTCACGAATCGGTGATACCGCCAGGAAATATTCCCAAAACGACGGGTCGTCAATAAGAGCGCGGTACTGGCGGTGAGCGCGGTCGGCCAAGACGTCCATGTGCGCGGCGGCAGCCGCATCCGGATCTCCGGATGGGAACAGGACAGCCCGGGCATGGGACACAATCATCAATTCCAGACTGCGGTACGCCATCTCCGGCAACAGGAACTTTTGGGATA
>JAKAAS010000310.1 GCA_021802225.1 Bacillota bacterium | reverse complement strand
TGGCGGTAGCCCGGCAGCAAGGATTGGCCGTCTACGAGGAACAGCGGGCCATGAAGGCCGAAGACTGGGCCCTGATTCGGGGGGAACCCGAAGGATTTTACAAATTTGTTGTCTCGAAAGCGACCGGCCGGATCGTCGGCGCTCATGCCATCGGCATTGATGCCGTAGCCCTGTCCAGTGTGTCGCATATGATCGTGCGCTTGGGGCTCACGCCCCAAGATGTCAGTGTAATGGCCTTTCCGCATCCCACACAATTTGAGATTGTGAATGCTCTGGCATGGAATAACACCTAACACAACCCTTGCGGTATGCACTTGTGCAAGGACCCAAAGTCCGGGGGAATCCGCAATAGCCACAGCTCCATTTCGGCTAAGAGCCCCCCGGTGCCAGGTTTGGGGTGGGCACCCGGGGGGGCCATAGACGGGCTTTGATCTAGTGCGGAGCCCTGCGATCTGTTGATGTGTTCACCGTGCACCGGGAATACCGCAAAGTGAAAGAAGCGCCGCCACGTTGGTGAGGTCGCGGCATGCGGCAGCGGCATCCGTGCTCACCATTGACCATACGTTGCCCCCTGACTTGTGGTTCTCGCTTAGCTACCGTATTTAACGACGCTGCTGGGGGTGCCTTTAACCACATTGCCCGTTTCGCCCACGGCATCCACGTTGAATTCATAGGAGTCGCCCGCCGTTAACCCAGAAACTTCATAGGAGAATGCGGCAGCTGGGGCTGCGCCAAATTGCACTGCGGCACTGAAGTCAGGGGTCTGATTAGCCACCGGAATCGCCCAGATTTGATACCCGGCCGCAGTTCCTGTCGCTGGAGCTTTCCACGTCACAAGCACCCCGCTGCTCGATGCGAACGCGGTGATGTTTTGAGGCGCAGACAACACCAGGGGCTGTGCAAACCCCGCCGTTTCACTCAAGTTATTGCTGCACAAGGCCCCTTCTTGGCTATTCACGGCGTCAGGAGACTTGGCATAAGCCAAAATTTCGTATGGCCCCGGCATCGCCGGGATAAAAGTAAACGATGGACTCGCAGTGAATCCCGCACTGTCCTGATGCCAGGCTCCACTCGGATCCTTATACCAGAACTGGTACTGGGGACTGTAGATTCCCGTAGACTCAGCTGTTACCACGGCCGGCTGGCCTTTAACCAAAGAATTGGTGCTGGTTTTCACTGTCACCTTCGAGCCGACAAACATCCCGTCGGACAATGGGTGAATCGCCGCCGAATAGCGGCCAGCGGCGAGATTCGCTGCGCTCAAGACATACGCCGCGATTAAGTAATTGCCGCTCTGGATATTGGCGAATGTAAAGGTATCAGCCGGTGAGTAGTTTTGAGCAGACTTCCATTGCCCGTTGGGACCTTCCACCCAGAAACTGTATCTGGGATCCGTGATTCCGGTGGATGTGGCCGTATAGGTGACGTTCGCTCCATCCTGCTGCGCCACTCGCGCAGGGGATGCGGTCAGTGTAATGGTCGGCACAGTTTGGGCGAATGCGCTTGCGACCGGAAACGATGCGGCCAATAACGTGGCAAAGAGCGCCGCGACAGCGCCTCCCACTTTCAGGTGCGTGGAATTCTCAACCAAGATGATGCACTCCTCCCTCCCGATGCTGTCAAGCCGATGGGAATTCGCCGTCATCTATGTGCATGCTTATGAATGGGCCACAAGCCTGCCCAGCACCGTACGCGTCCGGAGGCGTAATTCGTCTTTTCCCGCGAACGCGACCATACTACCATGATTTTCTATAGCCTACAAGCCAGCAGAGACGGGGAGGCCGTCCTCATCTCCATCCCTGATTGACTGAAAAATTTATATTGCATCTGACCCTTGCTATCTGGGCAGTCCGGTCAGAAAGTCCCTCGCCACGCTTCCCCTTGACCCCACGACAAGATTGATGTCCTCGTGCCCCCTGCGGACAGATCGGTTGCCGTAAGACCAGAATTTCCCTCTGCGTATGGGCGTGCTAGTGCGATGTCGTGTTAGGTTCTGGATTGGGGGGAGAAATCCCCCGCTAACTTCCCCTGCCAGCCGCTGCCCTTCACAACCGCAAATAGGCTGCGTAGGGAATCTTGCATCAGGCTCCATCCCGCGCCAGAGATCAAAACAGACCCCCTGCCACCGCGCCGGGATTCACATGATGCCATCTCGGTCCGCCACTGGCACTGCGGTAAAGTGCCAAGAAGCGTAGAGAAACTCCCATCTTCCACGGTGCCAGGCACTTTTCTCTGACCGGTCTTGTCACCAAGTGTTGCATGAAATTCTGACACGCCCTCAAGGCAGGTCATGCCACGGCAATTTCCTTCTACCACTATCGAACCGCAATGATCATTTTCGCGGTATAGTGAAAGAAGGTAGCATATCCACTGTATAAGACTCTCAGAGCCAATCAGGAAATGACGCCCCGGCAGCATTTCCTGACTGGCTCAGATCACAGTAAAGGAGTGGCAATGGAATGAATGCATACCCCGCTTCCCCCAGCATCGATTCTGTCTTGAATGAGTTTCTGGAGGACCAGAAACGGCGGCTGAAACCCCGCACTTTCTTGCAGTATGACACTGTTGTCGACCTTCTGCGGTGGTCTTTGGAACGGTCCACCATCCCTGCGGATCCCAAGTTGGCGAAAGCCGTTGAGACAGCGCGACAGAAGGGCCAGGAGGATGCCGTCTGCTCTTTGTGCGGTCCCGATGAAATCGCATCTGGCATGTCAGAATTTCTAGGATGGTTTATGATCCGCCATGTCGCTGCCAGTCCTTCTTTAATGCGGCAAGCGAAGACCGTCACCAGCAAACTCACCCAGTGGCTCGCCGAACACCGCTATCTGGATGCCAGCAGTCAAGAACTGTTGACTGAAAGTGTCGGGCGCACCGGCCCGCTGCTGCCTAAAGTCGCCACAATGCGCGACCGCCTCTCAGACTGGATCAGCCAGCAATCCTCCTCATTCCCGGCCGGCGCCGTAGTCACCGAAGGGCACTTCACAATCGAAGAGGTCACTGCCAAGGGGTGGAAAATTTACGACATAATGTCCGACGTTCATGGGGAAATTCCCGTGCCTCCCCAATGGCTTGATCCAGAACAGGTAGGCTGGGAAGTCAGCGGAGCTGTGGCCAGTCGGGGCACCCAGCTGAAATGGGTCGAGATATGGAACATTTACCCCTGACTCCATACGCCCATACAAGAAGAGCACCCCACTTTGTCCAATGGGAAACATGGTCAACCCGCGTTTTCCCTGCCCGGTTCATTAACTCCTCAACTTTCTCGAGTGAAGGGTGAGTCTTGTGCTTGAACGAGGCGGTTGGACTGGACCTTTGACAAGGTCTTGACTTTCAAAGCCCCTCGCTCCTGACAGATCCCTAGTTTTTATCAGTTGATTGGACACCGGCTTCGGCTGTGGTCTCGGCGCGCCCGCCAGGTCTCGGAAGTGTCGGCCGCGATTCCCTGACTTCTCGGCGGAGAGAACGCATGAACGCCAGGTTTCGCCCACCAAGAGCGAATCGGGACCATGTGATTCACGACGCCCTCCCGAATTTATGGTCCGGCGGTTTCTGTCACGCTGCAAATAGGCAACGGCGGAATGTGGCGGCGAAACTCGCGCACGGCGCGGACCAGAGTGCTCAGGGCCACGGCGTCCCGAGGAAATCTTTCATCCTGATCAGTCTTCTGATGTTTAAAATCCTCTTCGGTGGTAAAGCGTTGGCCATACGCCGCGAGGAGGCGTCACGGCTCCCAATTGTTCAACCCCACCGACACCACGAGATCCCATGGATCGGGATAGCCCGGTTCCTCGTACACGGTGACACGGCACGGGCAGGCATCTGTCCCGTAACGATGCCCGTCGCGCACGGCGAACAACTCCTTCGACACCGGACGCTCGAGGG
>JAKAAS010000309.1 GCA_021802225.1 Bacillota bacterium | reverse complement strand
GTATGTCCCACTATTAGGCTGATTGGTGTATATACCGTATTGCTGATTATCCGCAATTTTCTAGGTTCGTGTGGGTATTTTGTGGGTACTCATTAATTGTTATTTTAAGTATCCCATATACCGTATTCATGTGTTATGCAAACTCTACCTGCATTCATAGCATGGCGAGACCATAAATCCGTGAAGTAATCTCGATATTCACGCCTTGAAAACGTTACTGACCCTCTCAGTCGGGAAGCTGTTGGTCAGCTAGCATGCCGCCTTCATGTGATGATTATCCTTAACACTTATTTCCACCGTGATGCAAGATATTGACTGAATCGTAGCCAAGGCAAAGAACTTAAAAATTGTCTGCCACACCTCATATGTCGACGTGGGACCTAATTGAGGAAATTATGGCAGCAATCTGTTAGCCACCTCGAAACTGTTGCATTTCACACCGCGCATGAAAACTGGACACCGTGATCACTTCAAAACTTTTGATGGGACCGCCCAGACTTTAACCAGAAACCTCTTGATTCGTGGTCAGATTCGCAGGTGATGTCGCGGGGGTGCCTATATAGCAAAGTACGGTAGTATGAGGGTTTCCGGGATCGCAGGTTAGGAGCGTTGAGGAACTTTTGGATGCGTCGGAGATTTTCTGTTAACAACTTATTAGCAAAGAAGCCTAGTTTCCTCGGCAAACCGCAACCCCGCAATGGAAGCCACCTGCCGGTGGTCCAGCGAGATAGCAAGCCCAGAGCTGGGTGGCATCCTTTAGTGACCCCACTGTCGCCGACATCTACGGGCGCGGTGCATAAGCCCGGAGTTCCTGCTCCATTCGAATCAGATTCTCCTCTGACCAATACCCATGTTTCCAACCTTCAGTGCCTTCGTTTTGGGTATCGCAGTCATGCGATCCACCGTCCGCAAGTCTCCTTGTATTACCTGAAATTGAGTGCCTCCGTTCAGAATACGCAATAGTTCCCCCACAATGTGACAGCCTACAACAACTCCTACAAAGGGCGCTCCAACGGCTGTGTCGACTAAGGTCAGCAACCCACACTCGTCCAAACCATCGCTGGTTAATTGCCGATAGCCCTCGGGCAGTTCATCTAAAGCTCGGCTCTGCTTGATCGAATTGCGCCAGACATTGCCTGGGTCGCGGTCCCCGGGAAACGTGTGAATAACGAACTCCGTGAAGTTCAAAACCGTGGAACCGATCCCGGCCTCGATAGCGTAGTCGAACGAACAATCTCGAAGTGCCCGTCGCGCGCTGTTGTTGTCTGGTAACAGTAAGCAGAGCTTCGGGTCATCCCCTCCCAGCGCGAATCCCTCTGCGAATTTGCGTTCAACTATAGCGGTCTTAAAGCCGTATAGGTCACATCGTTGTGCGATCCAACGAGTCTTCTTCAGACCTATTAGCTCTTTAGGCGTTAACATGGATGTGCTCCAGTTTGAGGGGGCAAGCGTATCGAAGTCTTGTAAAGTTAGACTAACTTCGGACGGATCCGCAAACTCTAAAAAGCCCATGGCCCACAAGGCCGCCTGTCCTAAATGGCCGAGTCCGACCATCCACACGTTTGCAGGTAGCGAATAGATTCGGGGGCCGGGTGCAGTACTTCCCGGCTTCCATAAAGACTGCAGCACCGACCGCCGCCCGATCATGGCGTTTGGCTCCCATGTCGAAAGGAACGCCTCTGACAACCCGAGCCCCGCACATAGCACGCCGATAACCGGAAGCGATTCGTCGTTTTCGGGCAATCGTTTCCCCCCTTCAGGAATCACTCCGCCAACCCACCCATCGAACGTCACTTGTAGCTTGATGCTGCCGACGACGTCCCCAGGGTTAACTGATCCCAATATAATTGAGGGCGACTTGTCGTCGGGGAGGTTCATAGTAGCCCCCCACTGGGCGCAAATGCCACTGAGGGTGATCTCCGACGACCATGGGACCGAAAGCTTTCCATCACGTTGACCTGTAACGTTCACACCGCCCAAAAAGGTCCGGGGACCAGCATTCAGCAGCGTAGCCAGAGCCGCCTGGAGCGTAGGGGATGAAAACACTTCGGAACCGACGAAGACATTGAGCTTCAATCTCCTTAGCCATTCCTCAGCCTGTTCAAATGTCTTCACTCGGCCACTGTCCACAACTCCCTTCAGCAGCCGATGCAAGACATCCTTAGTCACCACCACTTATGCCCACCTCCCCACGTAAAACGCCCCTCCGCGCTCCCCATCCTGTAATGTCTGCCATTGGTGGGAGCCCCTGTATCGATAAACTCCGGCCCGTCGAGGATCATCGGGCGACTTTCCAAAGTTCGGCAAGATGATTGCCACGTATCCGACGTCGGAAAGCATCGGGTGCTGTGCGTCAATCGAGCTTTGTGCCACGACCGGGCCGGGATGTGTGTGGACATCCGCCACAACTTGCAACCCCGTGGTTTCGCAGATTTTCCATAGCATGTTGTAAGCGGACGAACGAACGTGAATTGCTCCAGAACTGAGAGACCGAGGGTCCAAGTCGTCATATGGAACGTGGTCGGTCACCCTCCGACAACCGTTGCGGTCAATGGAGCCAAGTAAAAACGCTCCACTTTCCCGATATCCCCCACTGCGCTGATTCAAATCATCGACCACGTTGTGCCACACAGGTTCCGCACTAATGAGAACTGCTGACGGAGCAACGAGTGCCCTTATAATGCGGTGAATTAAGGGGTCCGTAGATGGCCTCAAGATAGTCGGTAATCTCCTTTCTGGGATTCCATACGGTATGCGGATGCTCGAGAGGCCATTTCTGGTGTGTGGTCAATGCAGCTCGGTCCATGCCAAAATACAAGGCCGAGCCATTGTTCCAATCCGTCCGGAAGATTTGGGCCACTGAACCCGTTCCTGCGGGCCATTTTCCATGTTCCAAAGGCTTATTTATTGCCATATCCCAAAAGACAGCCGTGGGGGCAGATTGCGGATAGTTGGTGCAGTCAAATCGCAGGACGTATACATCCGACGACGGATCCCGTTGCGCGGCCCTGACCTCTATCCATACGTGCGGCCATTCTTGCCGCACGATTTTCCACTTTCCGCGCGACACCCCATCCAGAAAGTTCCCGTGCTGGACGTGTTCACAGAAAACCGCTTCATCAACAGTCATGACTCCATCACCCTTGATGCCGGTCCGCCGGCACGAGAGAGAGACACAGCGCACAGTTCGGGTGGTGTACGAGCGAGCCAATGTGTGCGTTCTCCGCGAGCGGATGCGCAGCATCTTCGCATGGCACCAATCCGAGGTCGGCTGCGTCAATCGGTGCAATATCAAAGCTGTCACGACTCGTGAGCCATTCCTTCACGTGAGCAATCGTAGTTCCCGGAGGAAAAGTCTTCGAAAAGGATTTCGAGTTATAACGGCCGGTCACGGTAATCTCCCGACACCTGTGGCAGTGGACGCGGACGTCGCTGTCGCCAACCGAGATGACCTCTTCCAAAAGCAAATGTTCCTCACTATCTTCCAATCCTACCCATATGACGGACAAATCGTCACCAGCCGGGAACCCAAACTTGACCGCCTCCAAGACCACCTGGCGAACCGTTAATGGGTGGTCGAATTCAATTGCTTGGATTCCAATGATGTCCTCACCCTGAACAAATATCCGCATTCGAATCTTCTCCTTTCATTAGGCGAAAAGAACCACCTTCGCCCGGACGGGATGACAACCCCTTCCAATAGCGCTATCTTAACCCAGCCCGTCCACAATGTCAACTCATCGCACATTGCTTTTATCTGATGTTTATCAAGATGACAAAAATGGTGCTCGTCATTGACACCGCTATTAATTTGGTTATCATTGTGGACAAGAGAATAGATGCGGAAGGAGAACCTCCAATGACCTCGGTGATATATAAGGAAATGGGCC
>JAKAAS010000308.1 GCA_021802225.1 Bacillota bacterium | reverse complement strand
CCGGTGTTGTTGTCATGACACCAGAGAGAATTGAGAGCGACGTGCCTAACTTGGCATCGGCGATCCCCGCCAACCAAGCCACATACAATGAAATGCCATAGTCCAGCTCGATGTACAGTCGTAAACGAATCTCATCGATTAATTGTCCGTAGGTTACTGATGATATCGGATTATCGGGTAAACCAACATCGGCCCTCTCAGGCAAGGATGACCGACGTACATCGCCGCGACAGAGACGCAGAAGGTCATAAACCAATCGACTAGCGCTCGTTTTAACAGGTGACAGTTCCTCTCCTTCGATAATTGTAATATCCGCAATTACACTGATGGCATTGACCTCATAACCCCCAAACATGTAGAGGAGTGCAGACTCAAGCGATACATAGTTGCTCTCCTGCCTAAAAGAATCTGTCCCTTCCTCCATTGACCCAGCACTGATCATGGCTTTCAATAACGCAAGGGCCTCGGCCGCAACGAACGCACATGATCGTTGCTCATCCTCGGATACTTCAATGTCATTTAAGGGATCAAATATAGCGATGGTTTCCAGCGTATTTGCCAATTTTCTGAGATAGGCAACCACCTCAGTGAAAGAAGGTTGGTCCTGTTCAGCGGCGGACTCATTTAGTTGTATTTTTTGTCTCAAGATGAAAAAATACGCTTTGGACAAGTGTCGTCGACAGTCAGTTGGGTCCAACCCCGGTAAAGGGGGCAACTGCTGGAGCAGTTGCTGAGCATAGGTGTCAAACATCATAATCCTCCTACAAATTCTCTCATCAACTCCGATATTTCGTCGAAGAACACGTCAAAGTCATGGATTTTATGCGGCATAATTACGATAGAGGCTTTGTCTATTGACAAAGCCTCTAATGGTGTAAGGGGCTGTACCCAATCCATGACCTTTGTATCATCATAATGGGGGTTAGGCATGAAGATACGACGTTGCTTCCAAAAGACGCCTTTCACTAGTGCCTGTCTTTCAGGCGACAGAGATCTCCTCATGACACTTATATCCTGGCGTATCCGAGTTGTGTGCTTGTCATTTTCAATTTCTCTAAAATACGCGGCGGCCCTCCGAATGGCCCTACGAGGGTCATTTTTGTACGCTTTTGACTCAATGACAGACAATCCGATATCTTGCTCAGTGATATATAATGCCATCCCGTCCGTTCCATGATCTTTCGCCTTTACATGAACATCTTTAACCGCAATAATCCTGCCTGGCGGATGAATTTCAGGTCTCCGACTTGCAAGAACCATACAAAGGTGCCATATTGCCTCCGCTATCCATGGATTTCTCTCATCAGTTTTCTGCACATCAGACAAATCAGCGTTTGATGTACCGATAATTTCTGATATACTACCGCGGAGATCAACTTTGCCCACAGCGGAGTCCTCAAGCAAAGAAGCCTTTATATGCAGTGCACTATCAATTGCTGACGCTCTTAGCCCGACGAGATATTGTGCAATTAGTTGTTTGGACTTACAACTGCTATCCCAACCAGAAACAATCAACGTCAGGTGAGTAGATGATTTGTATTGTGTGATCTGTAAAAGATTCTGAAGACCACAGATGGAATTTTCCATTGCGTCTTCAATTTTTTCCGACAAGCTCGACAAGGATTGGTCTTCCGTCACGATTCGTGTCCCCTCGCTCTTCTTCGGCACACAAAATCGAGCTCCCCATCCTGTTATGCCGTTGTACAACAACTTGTCAACAATTTATGGAAGGCGCTCCTGAAGTACGCTCAGCAACAAGATAACTGATAATGCCTGTCACGGAACCGCCTAATAGTCCATGTCCTGTTGCTTGTCGTAAAACGCTGCGGGATGTCGATAACTCGGCGCCCAAAAATACCCCTACGGCTATGCTGACAGGTTGCCATTTATGCGAGACAATTTGGGTTATACCATGAGTACCCAATCCCGCCGCGCCGCGAATTAACCATTGCATTGCCGGGGTTGGGGAAGAGTTATATTTCTGTAGCATCACTATCGGCCCCCTTCTTGCTAGATAGCCACGCAGCGTATACACTCTAATCGAGTCAATTAGATTATATGGGGTTTGGAAAAAATTTGCAAGGGAGGAACGAGATATGGCAGAATCCGGGGGCTTTCCCACCGCCCAAGTCGAACGATTAACGGGTATTGGTGCGAAAACGTTGCATTTTTGGGATCGGAGTGGCTTCTTATCTCCGAGTCTCATGCAGGCCCACGGCACCGGCAGCCGTCGCATTTATAGCTTTCGAGATGTAGTGGCCCTCCGAGTAGCGGCGCAGTTGCGGGATGCAGGAATCAGCCTGCAGGCATTACGCAAGGTCGTGGGCGCCTTGCATGATATCCGAGGGTTAGAGAATCCTTTGGCGGAAACGTACTTGGTGACCAACGGGCACGATGTCTATGAGAAAAACGGCAGTGACCTCGCGTCGGTCTTGCAGCAACCCGGGCAACAGGCATGGGCATTTGTCCTCGATCTCCATGCTATTGTTGCCGAATTACAGAGGCAAAGCACCCTAGTACATACAGCCTAAGGAGTGGTAACACGGTGATTGAAGACCAATTTGACATCCCGTTAGTGGCGGGTTTAGCCTTGCGGGAAAAGCAAATTCAACAAAACTACCGCCCCCTCATCGGTGTGCACAAATGGTTTGCTCGGCGACCTGGAACCGTATTTCGGGGGTTGTTGCTGGCGGAATTCGGGCAGAAACCGTTAGCGGAGTCGTACTTCCACTCGCATCAGTTTCCCGGCAAGCAGATTGCCGATCCCTTTATGGGAGGCGGCACGCCGCTTATGGAAGCCAACCGACTTGGAATGGACGTGACCGGCTATGATATTAATCCCATGGCTTACTGGATCGTCCAGCAAGAATTGGCTCAATTGGACGTGGCGGCATATGACCACGCATCTCATACTCTTATGGGTCAGCTCGAACAGGATTTGGGGGCCTATTACGAAACCACCTGTTTAGAGTGCGGAGCGGTGGTCCCGGTAAAATATTTTCTGTGGGTCAAGACACAACCCTGCCTCTCCTGTCATCGCTCTATCGATTTATTCCCGGGCTATTTGATCGCCGAAGATGTGCGCCATCCTCACAATATTCTGGTATGTCCGGATTGCGGCGAATTGAATGAAGTGAAAGACCTGAAAACAGCGGCAACCTGCACGGATTGTGGAGCAACATTGCTCCTTAAGGGTCCGGCCCATCGAGGCCATGTGGCGTGTCCCTATTGCGGAGAAGACAATCCCTATCCCCAAAAGTCCCCCGCCGTGCCGACTCACCGTCTCTTCGCTTTAGAATATTTCTGCCCTCATTGCCGACCAACTCATGTCGGCCGGTTCTTCAAGAAACCCGACGCGCGGGACTTCGAACAGCTCGCAGCGGTAGAAACGCGGTGGGACCAGATGAATCATCAATTTGTTCCCGACGATGCCATTCCCAATGGCGATGAAACCAATCGGCTTCATCGCTGGGGGTACCAGCAGTACCGAGACCTCTTTAATACCCGACAACTGTTGGGATTAGAACACAGTGCTCAACTGATCTCGAAAATTGGAGATGAGGTCATTCGGAATGCCTTGGCCACCAACCTCTCGGATCTCTTGCGCTATCAAAATATGCTGTGCCGCTATGACACCATGGCCCTGAAATCATTGGATATATTTTCCTTACACGGTTTTCCGGTGAGTCTCGTACAAGTTGAATCAAATATTCTGGGCATTACGGACCCTCGCAAGCGGGTGCCAGTCGGTAGCGGTGGTTGGCTCAACATCACGGAGAAATATCACAAGGCCAAAGCTTTCGGAGAGGCACCGTTTGAGGTGCAACGTGTAGGCACGCGTAAACAGGTTATTCCAACCAACGGGGAATGGATTGGCACTAAGCGCGAGGGTCCGTA
>JAKAAS010000307.1 GCA_021802225.1 Bacillota bacterium | reverse complement strand
CTGGTCGCGCCGAACGGGTCGGCTTTTTCCGGCTCTCCAAATGGCCGCAGTTCCGAGAGGATGCGCTCGCCGTTTCCCACCAGGGTCAGCTTGGCCGGGTCGGCCCACCCCCCTGACCGCTGCCACCAGCCCTGCAGCACAAAAATGCCCGCGGTCTCCAGATCGCGCCAGATCTCCTGCATGTCCCTGCCGAACCGGACCCACTGGTCCCGGTAATCAGGGGTGTGGCGCAAGGCCTGCAACTCATCGAGTGAGGCCATGAGCAGATAGGACGGACTCGACGTGGCCAGCATTTCCCATGCCTGCTGAAGCTGCTGTGCGCTGACGAGCCTGCTGTTCTGGTGCAGGAGCCCGGTCTGGGTCAGCACCGCTTCCGTCTTATGGGCCCCGTGGCACACCAGGTCAGCCCCCTGGTCCAAGGCAGACAGGGGAAATCCCGGGTTCCCGTAGAAGTGCGTTCCGTGAGCTTCATCCACAATCAAGGGAATGCCCCGCTCCTGACACAGCCGCGAAGTCGCCGCCAGCGGTGCCGACAGCCCGTCGTAGGTGGGATTGGTGACAATCACCGCCTGCGGGTCTTGGCGGCGGATCATCTCCGCCCGGTCTTCATCGTCCACGGGCAGCGGATACCCTCCCGGCCCCAGCCGGGGGTACGCCCAGACCGGGGAAGCGCCTGCTATGATGATCCCGGACAGCACGCTGCGGTGGGCCTGGCGGTCCACCAGCACGCGCGAACCGGGCCGGCACGAAGCCAAGACCGCGGCCATCACCGGCAGCGTGGCTCCCTGCACGGAATACCATGTGCGCTGGGCTCCAAAGGTCTCCGCCATCAACTGCTCTGAGCGGTGCACCGGGTCCTCACGGCTGGTTTTAGGCGTCAAGTCCGCGACTTCGGTGAGGTCCCACTCCCATCCCAGCGCCCGCATGCCCCGGCCGCCCTTGTGGCCGGGAGTGTGCCAGCGCGCCTTGCCCCTGCGGCCGTACGCTTCCAGGGCAGTCACCAGCGGCCGTTCCACTGCCACTTCGCGTGCCCCCTTTATGTTCTGCTGTCTCGTGCCCATTGTCCTTGGTGCTCAAATAATATAGCTGTTGCCGTGCGGACCACTGGCCGCCACTGGCTTGGCTTCGACAGCAGATACGTGGCCACAGCGGTATGCGGCGCCCACAGCACATAGCGAATATTATAGCTTTTCCACACCGCTGAGGGATTATCTGTCAGATTTTTGACCGCCATGTACTGCTGAATTTCTGGACCCTGCAGGTAAAAATCGGTGCGTCCGTCAATGAACACCGGAATATGGCGGTAAATCAGGTATCCCCCCCAGTGGTACATGTTGAAAACCCGGCCCGGATGGCGGTGCAAGTAATTTGCAGCCGCCACCGGTTCCTGGCTGGGGGTGCCGGGCGCGACCGCTGGGTGCGCGAAAATCACCAGCAGGCTTAAAATCGCCACAAATGGCACCCCCAGCCAGCCCGACACCCGGCGGAACTCGAGCCGGCTGAGCAAAAGGCCCAGCACTACCGGCCACTCCAAGTCCCAGTAGGGCAGGAAGCGCACTGATTTCATCGTCGCGTAAAACAGCCCAGCGGATAAGAAAAAGTCGGGCCAAGGCATCTCCTGCGACCCGAACATCAGCAGCAGCACCAAGAGGAACATCGGCACCAAAATCACCAGCACCATGGCGACAAAGTGAAAATCGGGGGACTGCCACTCCGCAATGATTTCTGAAATTCTGTGAGAAAACGTGACATGCCAGGAATACGCCCACAGTCCCGGCCCGTTGGGATTGACAAAGGACGCAAGCAGCGACAGGGCCAGCACCCCGAGCCACTGGCGGAATCCGACTTGGGTGCCAGAAGTCTTTACCCGGGCCGTGTTCACAGGCCAGCGGGCCCACACCTCCTCCAGAATCAGCAGCAGAAACCCCAACAAGAAACTGCCGTGGACGTTAGTCCAAAACCACAGCAGGGGCACGGCCCACCACAGCACCCGCGGCCGGCTCCTGGAGATCGCCAGCACGACCAGCATCAGCACGAACAGGGCATAGCTCAGAGTCTGCGGACGGTCCTTGACAAATGGCAGCAGGCCAGGGGCCGCCATCAGCACCAACAGCCCGTTCTTGATGCCCCCCGTGCCGTGGATGCTTAGAAGCCACGACAGCAAAACCAGAGTCACGGTGCCGACTCCCGCCGACATGAGCCAAAATCCCGCCGGGCCCACGATGTGGACCAGGGCGGCCAGGAGCACCTCATAGCCCCATTCCTCGGTGACCCAGGGCTTATGGTAAAGGGTATAGGAAAATACATTGTCGTGAAGCACCAGGCGGTGGGCGATCATATAGCGCCCCGCCTCCCACTGCCAGTAGACATCCCCGCTTAGTCCTGTGCGGATGTCGTGGGCCCACAGCAGACTGATGGCCAGCAGCACCAGCATCCACCCCAGAACCCGGTGACCCGTTCGCGTACGCATCGGCAGACTCCTAAAGTTTTCTTACTGAGGATGTTCGCAACCGGGACTAAAAACTCCTGCTTTTGAATATCTCGTAACACAGGAGGGATGGACATGAAGCAGAAATTCTCGATATCCCGGAGGACCGCAGGGTGGCTGGTGGCTCTCCTTGTGGCTTTCGTGGTGGTGCATTACGCCTACAACCGCTCTTCCCAGGCGATTACCCAAGCAGTCACTGGGCAGCCCGCCATACAGGTGGCGATGCGGGGCGAAATTACAGGCTACACCGGCAACACCGTCTCCTTGACGCTGGAAGATCCCCACGGCGAGCTGACTACCCTGTCCCGCAACGTGCAGCTGACTGACAAGACCCAGTACGTGACCCCCGGCGAGCCGCCCGTCACGGGATCCCAGGGAGTAAAGTACCTCAAGCAGGGGTACCGCGTCGCCGTCAGGGGTCAGGGGACAGCGGACAACCAAGTCATCGCGCAATTGGTGCAGGTCTCTTTCCCGCCCATCACCGGCACCGTCAGCCAACTCAGCCCCTCTGTTCTCGCGGTCTCTGTGCCCAATCAGCCCCACGCCGCCAACATTGCCCTGACCAGCCACACGGCCATCTATGTGCCGCAGGGAGACTGGTCCAAACTGGCGCTGGGCGCTCCAGTCAGAGTCTGGGTCATGCCCCGCGCCCAGGGAGATTCCTCAGGACTCGTCGCCCTGTCTGTGATGGTTCTGGCGCACGGAACTTCCTCCGCCGGCTCGAAAGTCTGAGAACCGCCTTGGAATAGGGACACGGGGCGCCGCCCCACTAAAAAGCCGGGTCCCTTTCACCCCAGGGACCCGGCCGGGACCAATAACCAAAGGCGGCTTCCTCAGCCTTCTTTTCGCAGCCGGTCCCAGTTTTTTTGCCGGGGCCGCGAAAGCCAGCCGTATACCGCCAGCGCGACCAAAAATCCTGCATAATAGCCCGTATCCCCGTTATCCAGCATCCGGGCCACCGGCCCCTCAAACAACGTGGTCGACATAAACGGGATCACCGCCACCAGCCCCACGGCAAACGCCCAGAGCGCGGGCATCCGCCAGTCCGGCGCCGACAGCGCGCGGTTTGTGTTCACCAAGCCGCGTCTGGCCGCCGCCAGCACAACGGCAATCCAGGGAGCCACCCAATAACTCAGAAGAAGGAGAAAATTTTCATAGTCGCTTAAGAGGTGGGCATTGGCGCCCCAGGCCGCCAGCCACCCGACAATTCCCAGCGCCACCGCGGCGTGGGCCCGGCGGATGCGGACATCGAGGGTCAGAAAAGACAGGGTGGCCGTGTACACATTGACCGCATTGGCGGTCATAGTGCCGAACATGATGGCCAGCAGGGCCCACAGGGTTAGGGACCCCATCAGGCGCTGCACCATGCCCACCGGGCTCAGAGCCCCCCACCCCAATGCCCGCGTTTCTGGTTGGCGTGCTG
>JAKAAS010000306.1 GCA_021802225.1 Bacillota bacterium | reverse complement strand
GTATGGCTCATGGCCATGTTTGGTCGGCGCCTCCGTGGGTCTGGGTCGACACCATAATAATGGGGCCTGCCCACAAAGCCCTGATGGCCTTGACGGTCTCAATGCCATCCATGCCTGGCATCACCACATCGAGAGTCACCAAGTCGGGAGCAAATCCCGACAGAGCCGCGAGAGCCGCATGGCCGTCCGCCACCGCGCGCGTCTCCCAGCCCCGCCGGCGAAACCGGTCCTTAAGCACAAAACGCACATAGGCGGAATCATCCACAATCAGAACGCCAGGCATAGCCCACTCCTCTAGGATTTTTGCACGGGCAGCACCTTGGTGAGGGCACTGAGCACCCGGTCCGGTTCATATGGCTTGACAATGAAGTCCTTGGCTCCATGCTGAATCGCTTGGATCACCATGGCCTGCTGTCCTAGTGCGGACACCATGATGACCCGGGCTTCCGGGTCGATCCGGCGAATTTCCTGCAGGGCATCAATCCCACTCATCTCCGGCATCGTAATGTCCATCAGCACACAGTCGGGATTCAGGGCCTGATACCTGGCGACCGCTTCCTTCCCGTCACTCGCCTCTTCCACTGCAAATCCCTGACCGGTCAGCAGCTTTTTCAGACGCATGCGCATGAAGGCGGCATCGTCCACAATCAGGATGGTCATGTCACTTTGCTCCCTTCGTCAACGGGGCAATCATAATTTCTCCCCAGAGAGTTTCCCCGGTCACCCGGAAGAGCGCTTCCGTAACGAGCACTTTTTGGCGGGCCGCCAGCACGGGAAACACACTGCTGCCCTGACCTTGCCGCACCTGCGGCACCGTCGGTTCAAACACCTCTCCGAAAATATTTGCAAATACATTCAGAAACGCTGTCCCCACAACGTTGCCCACTTCTCCCAAAGCCGACAGCCCCACGTCATCCAGAGGCAGGGGCACGTCTTCCCCCATCATGGCGGAGACCAGGCGCCGGCTGTTTTCCGGAGAGAAGATCAGGATGATGCGGGTGGGAATCAGCCCGGTCGCCCCCAGATTCACTGCGTAGAGCTCAGCGGCGTGGCGCGCGTCAAACTTGTCCAGGATATCTTTCCACTCGACCTCACTCACCGCTTTGTCCTCCATGGTGAAAGACAGCCCCGTCATGCGGCTCAGGGCACGGCTTGCCTCTTCCAGACCCGGCCCGCAAATTTTTCCCCAGATGCTCATGACTTGTTCCACGTTGGCTTCCATTCGCTGTCTCCCGTCCCCCCTCGTCAGTTAAGACCAGAGCCTGTTCTGGTAGACACCGGAAATCACCCGGGTCTGCTGATCAGCCTCGCGCAAATCAACCGTCTGCCCCTTGCTCTCCCCGTTCAGCATTAAAATCACGGGCCGGTTGGGCCAGTCCGCCGGCACCCGCTTCACCACCGCCACTTCCCGCCCCAAAGTCACCACCTGCCCTGCGGCATAAGGGGCGACGATGCGACCGAGTTTCCTGACCGCCTCCAGGGAAAAATCCGTGCCCGCGCCGCCCATCACCCACTCCAGCGCTTCGTGGGCGGGAAGAGGCTCTTGGTCGGTCTGGAAAATCAGCATCAGAAAGCTTTCCGCCAGACCCAGCAGCATGCCGCCCCGGTAAATCTCCTCCCCCTTCAGCGGAGGGCTGCCCGATCCGTCATAGCGGCACTGGTGGTGGAGCAGCGCGGTGACAACAGGAGCTGGCGCCCGGCACTGCCGCACGGCAAGAATCAGCGCCGCCAAGTCAGCGGCGGACAGTTCCCGGACCTTGCCGTCTTCGAGTCCGGGATGGTGAAATCCATAAAGCAAAGCGGACAGGCCGTACGCCTCAGACCATTCGGGCGCAATCTGGTCGGCCAAGCGCATCACCAGTCCCGCCAAATTGGCATAAAATGTTAGATAGGCGCTTCCCGCCTGATATACTGACAGCATTTCAAATGCCCGGGCATGGACGAGGAGCTGCTCCTCGCGCAGACTGCTCGCCAGAGCCTGCCCCTCATGCAGGCGGGAGGCGTCGAGAGGGCCCGGATGTTTGGCCCACAAAGCGATTTTGTCGATGAGGGCGGGGGAAACGATCGGCGTTGTGTCGATGTCTTCAAATCCTGGCCACTCGACCGGCAGCGCGGGAATTCCCCACCGCGCCACCGCCTTGATCATATCCGCGTTCAGAGCCACCCCCTGCCGCAAGAGCACCCGCCCGTCCCCGCTGTGCAGGGTGTCCGCGGTAACATCACCGGGTTCCAGTTGATTAATAGGCAGCAACCGCATGCAGCTCGTCTCCTTTATCGTATTGGCCGGCCCGCTTACAGCCGGTAGCGCGAGACCAACTGGTCCAGGCGGGTGGCCACGCTTGCCATGTCACGGGATTTGGCGGCCAGACCGGCCGCTGACTCCGCCACATTCTGGCTGGTGCTGGCCACTTCTTCCGTCGCAGCCGCCGTCTCCTCAGAAATGGCCGCCAGACCCTGGATCGTGTCGGTCACATCCGCCGAAGCCGCAGCCATCTGCTGAGCGGAGGCGGCATTCCCCTGGGCAATCCGGGAGATCTGCTTGATACCCTGGTCCACCCCTGCGCTCTGGGCCGTAAAACCGGCAACCGTCGCAGACAGCGTGCCGATTTCACTGGCCACCTGTGACACCGCCTCCTCCATCCGTTCCAGGGCTTCCCGGGTTTGCTCGCCTAAAGATTGTCCGGCCAAGACTTCCTGCTGGCCTTTCTCCATGGACTGCACAGACTGCTGGACGGTGTCCTGGATCGTGCGGATAAGCTCACTGACATTTTTGGCTTCCTTGGCCGACTGCTCCGCCAGTTTGCGGACCTCGTCGGCGACCACGGCAAATCCGCGCCCGTGCTCTCCGGCCCGGGCTGCCTCGATATTCGCATTGAGAGCCAGCAGGTTGGTTTGTGAGGCAATTTCCGAAATGGTTCCCGCAATGGCTCCAATGCGTTCGGAATGGCGGCCCAGCATCCCCGTGGCCTCCGCTGTGGTCTTCGTCACAGCGGCAATCCGGCCGATCGCCGCAAGGGTCTCTTCGACCTGTTTGCGTCCGGAGACGGCGCTCTTGCGGGATTCATCAGCCAGAGCCTCCATACGTTGGGCAGCTTCCTGCACCGATCCTTGGGCCTGTTTCATGGTGCCTAGGGCCTCTTCCCCGCCTTGCGCCTGGGTCTCCTGGTCCTGTGTGCCCGACGCCACTTGCTCGACCGCGGCCTTCAGCTGCTGCATCGACGCGGCGATCTGCTGCAGCCCGTGGGAAGACTCCCCGGTGGCCTTAGCCGTCTGGCCGATGGCCAGAGAAATCTGCTGTGTGGCATCCGTCGTCAGCGATGCCAGCTCGCTCAGTTCGGACACACTGCCATGCACCTGGTGTCCCATCTCCTGCATGGCTTGAATCACCTCGCGCAGCCCTTGATGCATCGCCACAAGCGCCTTGCCTAATACATCTTTAGGCCCTTTGGCCTCGGGGGCGCGCGTTAAGTCTCCATGGCCCACAGCGTCCGCAATCTCTCCGGCGCCTGCCAGGTATGCCGTCATCGAGCGGAAGGACTGAGCCAGAGCGCCCAGTTCATCCGCACTGGAATAGGCCGCCTCCTCTTCAATATTGCCTTCTGAGAGATTGCGGGCCACATGTTCCAACTGGCGGATAGGACGGACAACATACCGCTGGATCGCTAGGAGCGCCAGCAGCACGACGAGCAGCATCGCAAACATCGCCGTCCAGGCAAAGGAAATTGAGCTCTTCTGGTCTTGCAGGACCAGAGCAAGAGAGGTGGACATCTGCGATTCGCTGAGCCGGTTCAAACGGCTTAACAGCGGCATAATCATATTGGAGGGCTGGGAGTTGCCGACGGTCTGCATGGCAATCGCCTGCGGAATTTTTCCTGCCAGCACGTCTTGGTGCACCACCGCAACGTCGGCGCGGTACGCTTGAA
>JAKAAS010000305.1 GCA_021802225.1 Bacillota bacterium | reverse complement strand
CGATCTCCTGGAGCGACAGGGGCGCTCCAGGCCGGTTGGGTGGCAGGTCTATTTTCTTGATAGAAGCATTTGGGTCCTTTGGCTCACCCGCCTGCTTTCGGTGTCACGGCATGGGCCGACGGGGGTGTCACATGCTCGCCAATGAGCTGGGCGAATTCGGCGTCCGTAATGGTACGCCAACTGTCCTTCCGCATAGCATAGAACACGAGAGGGGCCGCCGCCAGAATCACGGTAATGCCAATCACCAATAGCGTGTAAGTCGTTTTGGAAAGTCCGTCCAGTTCACTCGGAGGAATGAACCCTAAGACAATTCCCGCGACAGACGCCAAAAGCCCCACCAGCGCGACGAGGGTCATCGCCGGCACCCGGTACGCCCGTTGCACGTGGGGTTTCGTGTGGCGCAGGATGATCGCCGACGCAAACATCAGTACGTACATCAAGAGATACAGTTCAGCCGCGGCCGCAATCAGTAAGAAAAATGCCATGCTGACATTTGGCACGAACACGAATATCGCTGCGAGGGCCGTGACAATCAGACCTTGCGGAACCAATATGCCCTGCTGCATGCCGGCTGCATTGCGCTTTTGGAGTCCTACCGGCAGCAAGCCCGTGCGTCCCGCGATCAAGAGCCCTTTGCTCGGTCCGGCAATCCATGTCACCACGGATGCCAGGGCTCCGAGCACAACCATAAGGGACAGGATGGGCGTGAGCCAATTCACGTGCCAGTGCAAGAAAAACACTTCGAAGGCTGCGGTAATCCCGCTGGTCAGACCCAGCGTGTTTGGCGGCACTGCCACCGCAATCGCCAGCGTGGGCGGGATGAAGATCAGCAGCACGATGAAGAACGCGACGAGAATCCCCTTGGGATAGTCTTTCGCGGGGTTTTTCAGCTGGTCCACATGCACAGCATTCACTTCCATCCCCGCATAGGCCAGGAAGTTGCTGACAATGAGCACGACACTGGCGAGACCCATATAAGGTGGAATCACAAAGTGCCACCCTAACGGCACTTCGCTGTGCTGTCCCGTGCCAATCCAAAATGCTCCCAGAATAATCAGGACCAATCCGGGCACGAAGGTTCCGATTATTCCGCTCCAAGACCCCACCTTCGCGAACAGATTTTTGCCTTTGAGCGTAATCAGCGTCGATGCCCAGTAGGCGACAATAATCACCACCGCTGTGTAGAACCCGGAGTTGGCCAGATTGGGGTCGAGAAACACATAAGCCAAAGCGGCTGCGACAAAGGCCAATTGAGATGGGTACCAGACCACATTTTGAATCCACTGCAGCCAAATGGCCATGAAACCCCAGCGGTTGCCAAGCGCTTCCCGAACCCAGACATAGACACCTCCGCGCCACCCCGTCGCCAATTCCGCAGCCACTAGAGCCATGGGGACAAAGAACAGCAGGGCTGGCACCAGATAGTAGACAATGGACCCGAGCCCATAAAAGGCATCGGCGGGATCGCTGCGCAGACTGGCTACTGCGACGACGGTCAGCACACTGAGCGAGAACCAGCTGATGTGCCCGCCTCCCGATGCCGCATTAGAGGGCAGTGTGTCCTTTTTCTTTGTTGCCATGTGATTGCTCCTTAACCTGCCTCACGCAGGGATTCTTAGTGATGAAAAGATGCGTGGGATTCTTTGGTATGGGGCATTGGCCCATCCAATGATTCCAAATACGCCACGGACTGTTTGAGGTCTTCCAAAAACAGGTGGGCGAGGTCCATGGAAAACCCATTGCGCACAACGACCCGCATAATGGTGACATCCGTCATGTCCGCGGGCAGTGGATACGCCGGGACTTGCCAACCGTATTCCCTCAGCTTGCGGGAGAGGTCATAGAGGTCCCAGTTGGCGGTGTGCCCCGCTTGCAGGCGCCAGGCAAATACAGGAATATCAGAGCCGTCGGTAAAGAGGTCAAACAGGCCCATATCCTTAACGGCCCGGCTGAGAAAGTGAGCCACTTCCTGTGAAGATTTTTGCACTTTATAGTATCCGTCCCGACCCAGTCGCAGAAAGTTGTAATACTGCAACAGCACTTGCGCGCCCGGACGGGAAAAATTCAAAGCGAAGGTCGGCATGTCTCCGCCTAAATATGAGACCCGGAAAATCAGGTCATCAGGCAAGTCCTGCGCCTCGCGCCACACGACCCAGCCGAGTCCGGGGTACACCAACCCGTACTTGTGTCCCGAGGCATTGATAGACTGCACCCGCGGAATCTTGAAATCCCAGAGAAGATCAGGCTGCAAGAAAGGTGCGACAAATCCTCCGGAAGCAGCATCGACATGGATGGGAATGTCCAGCCCGGTGCGCGTTTGGAGGTCATCCAAGGCCGCTGCTATCGCCGCTACGGGTTCATTCAGCCCCGTATACGTGACGCCTAAAATAGGCACCACGCCAATCGTGTTTTCGTCCACCGCAGCTAACACACCTTCCGGGGTGAGATACGGCTTGTCCGGAGTAATGCTCACATAGCGGGGTTCCACATCCCAGTAGTTTGCAAATTTCTCCCAGACAACCTGCACAGCTGAACTGAAAACAATATTGGGATGGTCAGCGGATTTCCCTGCCGCCTTACGCGCTTTCTGCCACCGGCGTTTGAGAGCTAATCCTCCCAGCATGCAGGCCTCTGAAGATCCTGTCGTCGAGACGCCCAGGGTATTGTGCGGATAGGGTGAATGCCACAGATCTGCCAAAATATGTACGCAACGGTCCTCAATGGCCGCCGTCTGGGGATACTCATCTTTGTCAATCATGTTTTTATCGAAGGCTTCTGCATAGAGACGGTCGGCCTGGGGCTCCATCCATGTGCTGACAAATGTTGCCAAATTCAACCGTGCATTCCCATCCATGGCGATTTCATCATGAACAATCTGGTAGGCGGTTTCCGGTAGCATTCCTTGGTCACGCAAGCGGAAGCGGGGTATCGCCTCTTCACCGTCGCGGGAAAATAAGGGATTGACGGAGACTTCATCAGGCAACATCATGTGCGTGCGGTGTGGATGCCAATGGGGCATCAAATCATCTCCTTTGATCTGTAATTTGCCATTCTGGATGCAGAAAATGCGTTTCTCTGCCTCTGTCAGTGTGAACTAGTTCCGCATAATAGAACAAGGGTCCAAACGGACCCAGTTATGGTAACCCAAATGACGTCCTTTCGCTCTTCCAGTCGCAAATTCCTGTGGAAAGGGTGTTCGTGGCGTCCTTCCTCGACTAATTTATAACAGCCGATGTTGCATCGGACGTCCACGGTGTCTGCTGGGGTTATCGGTACTCTTGGCTAACAGCACACCGATTTCCGCATTGGGAAGGATCTCTTAATGATTCGGCAATCATGAACGTAGGTCCTGTCCTCGAGACATCACCAGAACAATATCTTACGCGTCCTTGGTCTAGACGCTGGATGTCCACCGTAAACGATGAGAAAACGGCGGATACAGGGTCGTGTGAATCAACGCCCAAAGGGTGTCGAGAGCAAAATACGCCATCGCAACACGCGACAGGGTGAAAATCCCCCGGAGCAGATTGTCTCCGATAAATTTTCGGGACCAGGCGACCAATGCGGAAATGCCGAGGCGCCATGCGAAGACGCCGACGGAAAAACCAAGCAATAACAACAACGGTTTACTCACCAGGGGCATACTACTGACGCGCGTTGCAATTCCTCCGCCAATACCGCCCCAAAACGCGATGCCCAACGAATTGGCTAAAAGTCCCGCTGCTCCGTCCTAGGCTGAGTTAAATCCAGTGGTCGGCGCGCATCGGCAAACGACAGCCATGCCATCCTCAGTAAAAACGCGATGGCGAGGCCTATTATAATGCGGACGGGCAACACATGAAAGACCAGTACAGTGCCCGTCAGGCTGATCGCCGCCCAGACCAGGTCTCCCACGGACCCCAATTTGCACCAGACGTTTGCACCCTTGGGCCCCCGGGAATAT
>JAKAAS010000304.1:811-3957 GCA_021802225.1 Bacillota bacterium | reverse complement strand
CCTGGGCCAAAACACTTGCACGGCATAAAATTGCGCGTCCGCCGCCCCTTCTGAATTTTCTTTGTGCGATATCGCGAAATTCGGTAAAATAGTGAGCAGACTCTTGTATAGTAAATAGTAGAACAGCAACGGAATTTGGTGGTCGTACTCATAGGGGGTGCGTGATGCCTGCAAGTCGCGAGTCTGTCAGTATGCCGATTCTACCTATTAAAGGAATTCTGTTCCCCGGAGCGAAAACCAATATGGTTATCGAGGACAGTTCCTACAAGGTCATGATATCTTACTGCATACAGCAGGATACTGGCCTGTGTGTCTGCATGGAGCGTCCTCCACAAGACTCCGGATCTTCTCTCGCGAATACGGCAGAGCCGTCCAATATCGGCACCTCAGCGCGCATCCTTCAGGTAGTCGAGTTGGAGGGGGGGCGCATGCGGGTAGAACTTGCGGGAATCAGCCGGATTAGTTTGCTTTCTTATCGGCATGGAAGTCGGTATATGGTGGGCCAGTTCAAATATCTTCCCGATTTGGATGACTCGGTGCCAGCCCCGTTAATTGATGAGGCTCTCGCTTTAAGCTCGGAAATCTGGAGCTTTATTGGTCCAAATCGCTCCCGTCCCCAGATTCCGTCTGAGCCTGAAGCCCTGTCCTATTGGATCGCCGCGCATGTGCCGTTTGCCGTACCCTCTCAGCAAGAATTGCTGGAGCTGCGGACGACCCGCACCCGCCTGGCAAAAGAAGTGTCCCTGGTGCGCCGGTTGATGGACCGCCTGCGCAGCGAGCAAACCATCTGAAGCCAGACCATCTCAAGATGACCCTGCGGTGAATGTGGCCGGGGTCTTTTTTTTGCCATCGGGTCCGTTCCCCGCGGGCTTCCTGCCATTACGTTTGGGACAGTGCGGGAAGAATGTGCTCCGCCACTACATACGCCCAGTACCGGCGGTCGGGGGAAAAACGGTCGATGCGGGCATGGGGGTCCAGATCAAACAAGCTGGCATTCACCTGAGAGCCTATCGTCACCGTCACCCCGCCGGCGTGATAGGCCCTGGGCCAAAACACTTGCACGGCCAGCTCCAGGCCACGGTGGCGCAGAGACCATACGCCTGGCCGGGAACTCAGGCGGTCCAACACCCAACCTTGGGGCAGGCGGATTCTTGCCGGGGCTGAAAAGTCTCTAGGTGTGGGCCACGGATATTGCGTCAGTTTAGCTGCCAGGTTTTCCTTGAACTCGGCCGCTCCCGCCCGCCTGACCAAGGTGCCCCAACTGTGCGTATGGTCGGGAGTGTGGCCTGCCACAACGGGCTGCACCCGGAATATAGGAAAGCGGTGCATCTCCTGCCGCATCATTTTTATGGCATTTTTATGAAGAGAACCTTTGAGCAACGTATACTGTGCTTCCAGCCGGGTGCTCTGCCGCCACCGTTTCAGGGTCACGTTGGTTCCCCAAAACTCGTTCCACTGCGGGCTTGACCAGTGCATCGCCGCGCGCAGTCCAAGGGGCTCCGACCACTGTGGCAGCGCCGTCCAGAAATCCGCTTGGTCCGCCGAAATTTTTAAGCCCAGCCAGGTGACGCGCACAGGCAGACCCAAAATGTTATGGGGGTCATGGGAATGCTCCTGGCGCCAGCTCACCTTGAGCGGCCGGGACCCGAGCCGGTGGGCCAGTTGTTCCCACCATCCCATCAGTTGGCCATGGGCGCCGGGATTGGCGCTCAGCCTCCATTCCTCCATGCCGTAGGGGTGCTGCCACTGCTCAAAGAGCCCCCACTGGGTACGGGCCGCCTGCTGCAGACGGCCATGCTCCCACCATTCCACGCGGTCAGAAAGGTGCCAGCCGGCAGGGTCCCAGCTATCCACCGCCAAGGCCCAGATCCATGTGTCGCGGGGAGCGCGAATCGTGATCGAGCCGGGCTGCCAAGTGACTGCGGCGTCTCCCCCAAATGGGATCACGATGCTGTCTGGGCCGGAAGCCGCCAGAAAGTGCAGCAGGTATTGCCATGTGAGCTGAACTTCCATGGGGTCGAGCCAGCCTACCACCTCCATCGGCGAGCGCAGCAAGGGGATCCATGGATCCAATAGAGCCATGCTTTTGCTTCCCAAAGAGAGAATGCGTGAGGCGACATTCTTGTTGAGGCTTTGGAGCCATTCCTCGGTTTGCTCCACATCAGGCCAGAACCCGCGGGCAACCAGGGGAGTTGTTGGTGAAAACTGTGCAATGAGCTGCAAGGGACACCTGCCTATTACCGTCATGGCGTTTACGATTAGTATACCAAAGTCGTGCCCTATTCTCCGCGACGGCTATGCATTCCTGGCAGCCGTAATGTTTTTCCACTTTGCATACTTTTTCCCAGCCGCCTCTCTATTGCGACAGGGATTCTTGCGCGCGCCGGCGCGCGATGCGATCAGCCACCGCATCAAACAGCCCTATCCGAAAACGGAGAGCCTGACGGGCAATCTCCGCCGCGCGGTCGGTTTTATCCTGGTCATCTCCGCATAAGTAGCGGACTAAGCGGGAAGCGAGAGGGCCATGGCTGTCTGTGTCGATTTCAATGTGCCGTTGCAAGTAATACCGGAGGCGCTCCAAGGCGTTGTCGTGTCCGAGTCCGCCGATAATGCGCAAAAACATTTCCGGAATGATGTCCTCGCGTCCATAGAAAAATGCCGCCGCTACTTCATGGGTGGCGGCGTTTTGGGCCAGTCCCAAGTCGAAACGAACAAACGCTTTCACCCTCTCGTCCACTTCCAGAGCGTCAAGCGCGTCAGACCATTCGGCACCGTGGCGCAACTGCTCCAGGAACCCGCGGATCACGCGGCTGTCCGCCCCAATCTGTTCCATGGCATCCAGATATAGGCAAAAATGGCTTTGGTAGCGGCCACCGCCCGCTTCATCCGATTCTTCCCCCACGACGATTTCGTTGACGAAACGGGTATAGGGCTCTTGGCCCCGGGGGAGCCACGGCACTGCGGTGCCCGTTAAGTCGTGCTGAAGCCGCTTAAGCAGGCTCATAAAATCCCACACGGCAAACACATGGTACGCGGTGTACATTCGCAGATCTTCCATGCTGCCTATCACCTGATATACCGGGTGCTGCAGCAAGGACTGGCGCAGTTCTACCAGCGACTCGTCCTGATGTTCAGCGGTCAATTCC
>JAKAAS010000304.1:0-801 GCA_021802225.1 Bacillota bacterium | reverse complement strand
ATTCCCAACCTCCCCTGTCGTATGCTGCTGTCAAAGCTATTGTGCGGGCCCACGAGCAGTGTATACTAAATGACAAATGCTGTGGTAGTAGGTGACGAGATGTTATTGGCGGCTCAACGATTTGAACGTGTTAACTGGTCAGTGGTGGAATGGGATATCCGGCAAAAAGGGTATTCCATTATTCCCCGCTGGCTGACGAAGGCCGAATGCCATACCCTTCGGGATCTATGGCCCAACCCTGATTATTTTTGCCCCACCGTCGAGATGGACCGCCATCATTTTGGGTACGGGTGGTATCGCTATTTTCATTATCCCCTGCCGGAATTTCTGCAGCAGTTCCGCCATGAAATGTATCCTTATGTCGCGAGCATCGCAAATCATCTCTGGGCGACGTCCCGCAGCCCTGTCCCCTATCCTCCCTCTCTCGACACGTTTCTAGACCGCTGCCACCAGGCTGGTCAACAGCAGGCGGGCGTCATGATGCTCCATTATCCGACCAACGGCTACAATCTGTGGCATCAGGACCGCCATGGCTCTTTGCTGTTTCCGCTGCAGACCATTTTGGTGCTGAGTGAAAGCGGGGTGGAATTTGAGGGGGGAAAGCTTCTCGTGCAGGAAGAATACCCTCAAAAGCCTCCAGAACGGCACCTCATTGGAGGAAATATTGGGGATGTGGTGGTTTTATGCACGGCTAGCCGTCCCCGGTATGGCCATGGCCCGCGGAGCGGAGAGTTTTTTCATGGAGTCTCCAAAGTGACCACTGGGGAACGCTATTCTCTAAGCTGCCTTTTTCACGACGAG
>JAKAAS010000303.1 GCA_021802225.1 Bacillota bacterium | reverse complement strand
ACCTTTGATGATTTTCGACTTCGACGGCACGTTGTACCGGGGCGATGAGCCGTATCTCTATTATGCCCGGCGGGTGGCGGATCTGCTCCCAGAGCGCACCGCGCAAGAATACTTGCGGAAGGTCCAAGCCCATGTGGCGGGGGAGGATATGGTGCCCGCGGCAGACAATTGGGAGGCTGTGGTCCGGCTGATGGAGCCTTTTGGGCAGACGCTCACCCCGGAGCAGTGGCAGGAGGCGTTTATGGCCACCAGACGCCACATGCTGGGGGGAGACTGTCCTCTGGAAGTGCCCGCGGGGCTCCAGAACTTTCTGGAGCAGGCGAGAGGGCAGGCGACCCTGGTTCTGGCCAGCAACAGTCCTTATGAAGCGGCGGTGCCGCTGCTGGAGCGTCTAGGCCTGGCCCAGTCTTTTGATGTCGTCCGCTCCGGCGCCAACAAGCCGCAGGGTCTGGTGACGACAGTGCGGGAGCTGATGGGCCCGGAGTACGATCCCCTGCGCGTATTCAGCATTGGCGACCATTACACCAATGACATTGCGCCGGGTGTGCTGGAAGGCTGGACGACGGGGCATATCAGCCCGCGCCGGATTTTTCCTGGCCCGTCGACTTATCAGGCGGCCACCATGGAAGAGATTCTGCCCAGCGCCCAAGATTGGCTGGACAGACACAGCAGGGAGGAGTAAAGCGTGGCCACTGTCCGGTTTTACGGTGGGGTTGGTGTGATTGGCTCCAGCAAAATTTTGATTGAACAAGGCGGCTGGCGGGTGCTCTTGGATTTCGGACTGGATTTCAGCCCCGGCACGGGGCTCTTCCGGGGAGCGGTAGGCCCGAGACCGGGCCACGAGCTGTCTGACCGTCTGAAAACCCAGATGGCGCCCGGCATTCCGTATCTCTACCGCCCGGAGCTCATGGGCTCGGCGGGGGACCTGCCCTCCGGCACGGATGGCCGCACGGCCGTGTTCATCACACATGCCCATATTGACCACATCGGCTTAGCCGGCGATATTGACCCGCGCATCCCTATCTGGGCTTCTGGCGACACCTCGCGCATCATGAATGCCCTGAAGAGCAGCCAGGAGCTTCAAGGGCCGTGGCCCGAGCTGCAGGTCATGGCGGCTGAGAGTCCGGTGTCTTTCGGGCCGTTCCGGGTGGTGCGCTACGATGTGGACCACGATATTGTCGGCGCCTCGGGTTACGGGGTGGAAACTGAAGACGGGGTGGTGGCCTTTAGCGGCGATCTCAGGCTGCATGGCCGCCATCCCGAGAAAACCTGGCAATTTGCCCAAAAAGTCCAGGGGGCGAGAGCTCTGATCATGGAAGGGACGACGCTGTCCTTCGGATTTCAAGAAGCGGTGCGCACCGAAGAGCAAGTCGACCAGGATTTCGCCAGAATTGTGGGGATGACGCCGGGACTGGTGCTGGCTACGGTATACCCGCGCAATATTGAGCGGGTGGCGGCGTTTATGCAAGTGGCAGAGGACCTGCACCGCGAGTTCTTGTGGCCCCGTCCCCTGGCCAGATTTTTTCAGGCAATGGGGCTTAAGGCCAAGGAGTGGGACGCGGAGCGCCTGGAGGGCGTGAACAAACATCCGGAACGCTACATTATGCAGCTGAGCCCGCCAGACTGGCCCATGATGCTGGACCTGCCGCTAGGGCCGGGCGCCGCCTTCATCCACGCCAACGGGGAGCCTCTGGGAGCATTTGACCCCCACTGGACTCTCTTGCAGGACTGGCTCGCGGCCTTGCACACCGGATTTTGGCCGATTGGCACGGGAGGCCACGCATCGCCCGACGGCATCCGCCAGCTGCTTGAGACCATCAGGCCGGACATCCTCTTCCCGCTGCACTCGAGGGAGCCGGACCGCATGCTGCCCCCGCCGGGGACTGCCCGCTGGCTTCCGGAGAAGGGGCGCGTGTATGACTTGTCTCTCACTGCGTCCTAAACTTCAGGAAATCTTCATTTGGCTTTAATAGCCTGTCATATTATAATGTTCAAGGCAGAAATTCGTGTGTTTCGTATATCGACTTGGGAGGATGCTTCGTGAGAATACTTGTATTAGGTGGAGACGGCTATCTCGGATGGCCGACGGCTATGTATCTCTCTAAAAAGGGCCACGACGTTGCAGTGGCCGACAATTTCGTGCGGCGGCAGTATGATTTTGAACTGGGCGCCGACAGTCTGGTGCCCATCGCCACTTTGCAGCAGCGCATCAAGACATGGAAAGACGTCACCGGTCTCCACATTGATCTGTATGTGGGAGACATGACCGACGCAAGTTTTGTGCACCGGATGATCGGCGAATTCAAACCGGACACCATTGTGCATTATGCCGAACAGCGGTCTGCCCCTTATTCGATGATTGACCAGGAGCACGCAGTCTATACCCAGAAGAACAACGTGGTCGGCACCTTGAACGTGCTGTATGCCATGGCCGACCTGAATCCCAATATCCACTTGGTGAAGCTCGGCAGCATGGGCGAGTACGGCACGCCCAATATCGACATTGAAGAGGGCTTTTTGGAAGTGGAGCACAATGGCCGCAAGGATATTCTGCCTTATCCCAAGCAGCCGGGCTCTTTCTACCATCTGTCCAAAGTGCACGACAGCCATAATATCCTGTTTGCCTGCAAGAACTTTGGGTTGCGGGCCACGGATTTGAACCAGGGCATTGTGTACGGAGTGGAAACGGACGAGTCGGTGCTGCACCCGGACTTGTCCACCCGCTTTGACTACGACGGCATCTTTGGCACCGTCCTCAACCGCTTCTGCATTGAAGCCGTGCTGGGACACCCCCTGACGGTATACGGCTTAGGCGAGCAGCGCCGGGGTCTTCTGGACATCCGGGACACGGTGCGCTGTATTGAAATTGCTTCCGAGAATCCGCCCGAAGCCGGCGAGTTCCGGGTATTCAACCAGTTTACCGAGGAGTTTTCCATCAAGGAGCTGGCAGAGCTGGTGGCCAAGACCTATCCGGGACAAGCCCGCGTGGAAATGGCGGAAGATCCCCGGACCGAGGCTCTGACGCACTACTACAAGGCTCACAACACCAAGCTCATCGATCTGGGCCTCGTGCCTCACTTGCTCTCCGACACCCTGATTGAATCGATGTTCAGCGTCATCAAAAAATATCAGTCCCGGGTCAACTGGGACATCATCCGCACGTCAGTCAACTGGCGCCGGACCCGCAATCCTCTGTACGACAACGGGAAATAAGGATTTCGGTCAAAAGAGCCCTGCGGCTGATGTAGGGCTCTTTTGTGGCAGAAAACGGGGAGGCGGGGAGATTGTGTCTGCCGCTAGGGTGAAAGGTTACGGGGAATACCCGGCATGCCCATCGGTATTCGGATTCGTATTTCGCATCCCTGGACGACCTCCTAGGCGCTGACGAGCTCCTTGCTGGGCCCATCCTCCCCGATTTCCCACTCTCGAGAGAGGGTCTTGGTGTACCCGGAAAGCGTCATGCGTCGCAGAACGGTGCGATCAACCTCCTGCAAAAGGAATCGGCAGCCGAAAAAATCGAGTATGAAACGTTCTCATAGGTTATCCACAGGACAAAAAAAGAACCACAGCGCAAAAAGCTCTAAAACAAGGCATCTTGACAGCGTTACCCTTATGGAGACACAATACATCAGAGATGCATTGTCTTTGTTTGGTAATCTGTTTATGGGATGAGCATAAGAGAAACGTGAATCCCTTATGGTGACTGCTCTTAGGGAGAATCAGGGAACTAAAGTCGCGCAGTCGAGGCGAAACAGCAGGAAGATTTAGGATCGGTGGCGAACTTTAGTAGTCGAAATGTAGCCTGATTTTTTCTAAACCGTGTGACTGGTTTTATGGGGCTACTACGACAGGATGTAGTAATCCCTGAGGTATTCGTGAGTTGGTTTATAGGCCAGAGATTTCTTCCATATGAAAATACAAAAGATTGTCCGGTGAGCTGTTCAGGGTGACATGTGGGATTGTGCAGTA
>JAKAAS010000302.1 GCA_021802225.1 Bacillota bacterium | reverse complement strand
TATTGCCGCCGTGGGGGGCTTGGGGTCCTACGCCTGCCAGGTATAGGCGTTGAAGTGCAGGTGATGGGGCGTCAGCACTTTGAAGGGCTCGGCCCGCTCCACACCGATTTCTCGCCCAATCTCTTGGGCCAGCAGTGTCAGGTACATCATCAGCTGAGGTCCCAGGGGAGGGCCGAACTGGCTCTTATGGGCATCAAGCGCGCGCAGCTTGGCTTCAAAAGTCGCCGTCACATCGACTACCGTATTCGGCCAGGCGCTGCCGTAATACGCTATCGAAGGTGACGGCGCCGGCGGTCCCAAATCGGGCTGGGCCAGCGCAAATGGCGCCATAATCACCCCGGTGGAAACCTGGTGGCCCAGCGTGGTGTGGTCCGGGTGCGCTTCATAAGGCAGCCACGGGTCAGGCGACATGACGAAGTCCGGCCGCACTTCCCGGATCACGCGGATCACATCCCGGCCGAGTTCCGCGGCATGCTCTTGAAGCTGGGTGTCGGGATAGTCCAGGAAAATGATGCGGCCCCCTCCCAGGATCTCCAAGGCCATGACCTGCTCCTCTCTGCGCACGGCGGCCAGCTGCTCGCCTGAGATCGCCGGATCTTCGCTGCCCGCTTGCCCCGACGTCGCTATGACGTACGTCACGTTACATCCCTGGGCAATCAGCCGCGCTATGGTGGCTCCCGCTCCCACCTCATTGTCGTCAGGGTGAGGCGAAAACACCACCAGTTTCTTGGCTGCCATCAGGTCCGGAATAGGAAGAATAGCCGTTAGATCCATACATGCCCCTCCTTCGCTTGGACTCAGACGCTGCCGCCACCTCCAGAGGGGGGCCCCCCGCTCGCATTCTTCGGCGTCCAGCGGCGGGCGTCGCGGTCCTCGTATTTTGCCATCACGCTGGCGAACACCTGATTCAGGTCCAGTTCCAGCGCATTGGCAAATGACACCACCACAAACAGCAGGTCCCCCAGTTCCATAGCCAGGGACCCCTCGGGCTCCTCCGGTTTTTTGGGCTTCTCCCCAAAACGGTGGTTCACCTCACGGGCCAGTTCGCCCAATTCTTCGGCTAGGCGCAGGATCATGGTCTGCGGGGAAAAATACCCCTCCTCAAATCGGCCGATCCACCCGTCCACCTGCTGCTGCATCTCCGAAACTGTCACGAGGCGGGTCCCCGGGTCTTGCGGACAAAGTCATGGGCAAAGGCGCGGTCGTATTCTTCAGGAACCTGAATGCCGTCTCCAAGCTGTTGGGCCGCGGTATTAGCCCAGTAGGGATCGCGCAGCATGCCGCGGGCAATGGCCACGATGTCGGCCTGCTCCCGCTGCACCACCGATTCCGCCAACGCCGGCGATTCCAGCATCCCCACCGCAATAACGGGCACCCCGAGGGCGTGGCGCAGGCGGTCTGCATACGGCACCTGATATCCGGGGTAGAAGGGCGGGACAACTGGCGCGTTGCCGCCTGACGAGACATCAAACATGTCCACGCCGTGATCGCGGTATTCCCGGGCCATCTGCTCCAATTCGGCGAAATCATAGCCGTGGGGATGGTATTCGGTGGCTGACAGGCGCATGATCAGCGGTACCCCGTGGGGAAGCTCGCTTTTGACCGCCTCCACCACTTCCGTGCCAAACCGGGAATACTCCCCGTACTGGTCGACGCGCTTGTTGGATAGAGGGGACATGAACTGGTGCACGAGGTAGCCGTGGGCGCCGTGGATTTCCACCGTGTCAGCCCCGGCTGCGATGGCCCGGCGCGCAGCCTGGCCGTATGCCCCGACAATGCTCTGGATCTCGTCGGCGCTGAGTTCGCGCGGGGTGCGGTAGCGGTCAGAGAAGGCAATGGAGGACGGGGCCACAGGGTCCAGCCCCGCGGACTCCGCCTTGCGCCCGGCGTGTGCAATTTGGATGCCGATTTTCGCCCCGTAGGCATGCACCTGGTCAATCACCCGCGCAAAGTCCGGAATCTGCTCATCGGACCACAGACCCAAATCACGGACGGTAATCCGGCCGTGAGGGGCCACGTCGGTCATTTCCATCATAATGAGTCCGGCCCCTCCCACTGCACGGGATATGTAATGCACATAGTGCCACTCGTTGGGTCTGCCGTCTTCATCCCAGACCGAATACTGGCACATGGGCGACATCATAATGCGGTTTTTCAGGGTCAGGTCTTTCACGGTGAACGGTTCGAACAATTTGGCCATGAAACAGTCCCGCCTTTCTCTGCAAGAAACTGCTGATCGTTACTTATGATACGGGTGGTGGTGCATAATGCTGAAGGCGCGGTAGATTTGCTCGATTGTGAAGAGCTGCGCCAAGGCGTGGGGCAGCGTCAAAGGCGATAGCGACCACCGCCAATTGGCCCGCTCCCGGATCCCCGGTCCCAGTCCCAAACTCGCTCCCACCACAAAGACCACCGGCAGGCTGCGTTCGCAATACCCGGCCAGTTGCCGGCTGAGCGCTACGGAGTCCATACTCTGACCCTGGATATCGAGAATTACCACAAAATCGGAGGGGGCGAGTTTCCCCGCCAGAGATTTTGACTCGCGCTCCAGGGTCTCGTGTTCCTGACCAGCTTTATACCCGATCTCGGGCACTGTCTCCCAGTCGACCGCCATCCACGGTCCCACACGCTTGCGGTACTCGTCAATCAGTTCGGATACCCGCTGGTCTTTAGGCCGTCCCACGGTAAGCATCCGCCAGACTCGCGCCATCATTGCCTCCTTGCCTAGGTGCCCGCTTCGGGAGCGTGCAATATCAGTTTACAGGTTTTGCAAGGTAAGAACCAGCCGCACCCGGGCCAGGATTAGCGCCGCCACGTTGTGTAAAGGTCCGGCTTGTACTATTGGCCCCGGATGCACATACATATGGAGTAGATCACTTTGACAGAAAAGAGGGATTTCCGGTGCACGAAGACAATCCCGCCGAAAACCGGCAGACCGCCGGCCACGCCCTTCTCTCCGCTCTCGCCGCGACCTTTGGGGGCGGTTCGTCCATTATCCTGATCCGTTCGGCCGCTGGCGCCAAGGCGCTGTCCCTGGCCCACGTCTTTGTGCTGGCCCTGACGGCGCTGACCGGGGCCCTGCTCTTCTCCCTGGTCTGGGATGGCCACCCTGACCGCAGCTGGCCCGTGACCCGCCATATTTTGTGGGTGTCGGTGCTGGCCGTCGCCCTTACCCTGTTCGCGACCATGACCTGGCCCTGGTACTGGCACTGGGCCTTCCCAGCCAAAGGCTAGCCACCCTTGGCTAAAAAATCCGCAGCAGCCCCTCCCGGTGACCCAGGCGGCTGCTGCGGAAAAGACTTGCGAAAGCCTATCCGGCCCGGGCCGCTGGCCGGCTTCCGCTAGGCAGGTCCCCCAGGGTCACGGCCAGGTTCAGGCGCTGGGCGCCGCGCATAATCTCCAGACGGACCTCACGGCCCACCCCCGCTTCCTGAAATACCCGGACCATATCTCTGGTTTGGTGCACAGCCACTCCATTGGCCGCCACAATGAAATCTCCGGGCCTGATCCCGGCCCGGGCAGCTGGTCCGGAGGGCACCACTCCCACCACCAGCAGGCCGAATGACCTGGGGCCTGCCGACTGCACGGTAGCGCCCAGCCATGGCCGGCGGACGTGCCCGTATGCAATCAACTGCTGGCTGATATCTTTAACCGTATCGCTGGGAATGGCAAATCCAATGCCTTCCACGCCAGCCTGGGCAATTTTGCTGGAGTTCAGGCCAATGAGCTCCCCCTGCGCATTCACGAGGGCCCCCCCGCTGTTGCCGGGATTGATGGCGGCGTCCGTCTGGATTAGATGGTACTCCCAGCCATCATGAAACATGACGCGGTCCTTGGCGGAGATGATGCCTGTGGTAACCGTGTGGGACAGGCCCAGCGCATTGCCAATCGCCACCACGAGTTCTCCGGGCTCAATGGTTTTCGACGAGGCAAAGACAATCGGGCGAAGGTCCCCCGATGCGGATGTGAAT
>JAKAAS010000301.1 GCA_021802225.1 Bacillota bacterium | reverse complement strand
CCTGTCGCCCACACCATCCTTCTCACCGGACCACCCGGCAATGGCAAAACGAGTCTTGCCACCGCTGTAGCCTCGGCCCTTGACCTGCCACCCCCCTCTTCAATCCCTTTTATGGGGTGCGATACCTGATGCGCCACCCCAACGGGAATGGGTCCATGCACTCTCTCTTAGATCATCAAAAATTATGTCTTGACAATGGGGTCCACCTTACATTGCCCTACGATGCCACACGATTTTCCGAAGAAACCGTTGAAATGACAGATCGGCTCGATGTACAAACCCCACACGAAAATCCGAATGCCCCCCAAAAAATCAATCGCAAAAAAGGTGACTCGAAAATACCGTCGAATAATGTCAGTAAGTAGGACAGAAAGGACTCGTTAACCATGACTCAATGGCAGTGGTTTGTGGGTGGAATGATGGCGTTGTCCATAGGATTGACTGGATGCGGCTCAGTCGCCAGTAATGCCCAAACTTCCAGCCACTCACCAGCATCAATAGTAACTCAGTCAAACACGTCCCTTGGAAAGGCACCTGTGCATATCACCGTGCAACAAAAGCAGGGTCATCTGACGGTGCACATCGCTACACCCCAGGGAGTCTCTAAACCGGAAGCTGCGAAACTCCAGAACGCGGTTCAGCAGTTGAACCAATTGCTTCAACAGTTACAAAATCCATAATCTGAGGTGATTTATCGATGAAAACGCATTTGAAACTTTTGGCTCCTTTGGCGACTGCCACGGCATTGGCTCTTGTTGGAACCGTTCCCGCCATGGCTGCAGGACAGGGATCAGCGCACGTTCCAAGCCAAGCGACATCCCAAAGTCCTACCATATCCACCGGTTCGGGGAATCAAGGAGGCTCTACGGCACCGTCTCAAAGTCCTACCGGATCAGGAAGTCAGGGAAGCACCACCACATCATCATCCCAAAGTCCCACCACCGGATCGGGGAATCAAGGAGGCTCTGTGGCACCGTCTCAGAGTCCTACGCTTCCCAGTCAGGCATCGTCTCACAGTGTTAATGCATCCTTCGGTTCAGGAAATCATGGCGGGTCAGCGGCATCCCAACATGGCTCCCTTCCTAGTCAGGCGTCATCTCTTCCAAGCCAAGCCAATAAACATGCCTCGGCAGTGAGCCATCAGCGGGGTCAATCAGCGACGGTCTTAGCTGATGTTCAGCAGATGAGGACACTGCAGGGGAAGATTCAAACAGCACGGCAACAATATGTGGCAGCGATCCGGGCTTATCTTCAAGCTCTGTCCCAAACCCTAGCCAGTGGACAGACCAACGCGATTCAAACCGCGCTCAATCAGTTGAAAACCATCAATACCACGTTGGCACAAACCGTGAAAACCGAGAAGACTGCACAGAGTGCTTCAGCATCGACAGGAAGTCAATCGGGAACCAGTGCATTGAACAACGTCATTGCCACATTCCAAGCGGAATTAACCGCCTTGACCCAAGCTACCACGCAAGTTCAGACATTGGATACTAGCTTAAACACGAATACCTCCAGTAGCACCAGTTCATCCACTTCGACCAGCGCATCTTAAAATCTCGCTACTCTGAAAAACGCTCCCTTAGCAATCAGGGAGTGTTTTTTCTTTTGTCTGAGGTTAAGTTATTGGGTAGGTTTGACTAAACCCCCGAGGCCGTGGGTACACTCATTCCGGTGCTCCCCCCTCATCGTAGTTTCCTATCCTCCAAGGTCTGGGATGCGCAGGCGGACTCTTGAGCGCATGAGACCGCCTTGAGGCCGTCTTTGCCTCGGCACTATTCCCAAAACATCGCACCGAAAGGATGATGCCTCATGGAGCGTGTCATTATCTGCGGCAGTCATTGGACGGCCCCGGCCTTGTTGCGGCGGTTTGACCTCACATCGCTGTTGCCGCCGCCCTCGGAATCCGCCATCCTCCACTATCTCGAACGCTATGAGGCGACTCGCGGGATACATTTTCCTCTGCCCGTGGCTGTGTTGGCCCATGACCTCGCAGGTCATGCGTGGAGCACGGTCGAACGCACCTGCCAGCAACTCCACAAGCAGGAGATTCTGCACACCCTCCACTCAGACAAGGAGCGATGGCCATGACCGAAAACGCTGGATTCACACGTACCTTGCAACACATTCCGAGTCCGGACGATCCGGATTTCGCGCTCGTCTTTTTGCTCAAAGGGCCCCAAGGGACGGTGCAGTTTGTGCTGCACCGCACTCCTCCCAGCGTTCACCATCCGCCCACGCCTTCCCTTCCCTAGCCTATCCCTATCGTGACTACGATCCCGTTGACATTGGCTATCACGCCTATGCCCCGCAATACGCGGGGCAATCGCCGACGGCAGGTCATTGTGGGGTCTTGGAGACGCCCGTGTGTTACTACGATGGCAGCACCTTAGCGGCGCGCCCGATTTATGCGACTCTTGTTATGCGTGGAGAAGAGGCCCTGTGGGCCTGTCTCGAAGCGGAGTATGCCCGCTTACGAAGGGAGGAGGAGTGAGCCGTGGCCATCCTCCCCGCGGCTAAAGCCGGGGGCTTCCACAGCACGTCAACAGAGTGTACCGGGCCCCACCTGGGGTCCGGTACACTATGTTCACTGACCCCATAGCTCATGCTAGGGGTTTGTCGTCAACGAGCAGATCTTGATCAGGCTGACGATATAACGCAATAACCCCTACGGTCTTTGGTATACTGAGAAAAAGGAAGGAGTGCGGATGGCCATGGCTCATGATGTGAACGCATTGCTCGGGTCATTGGATCAACGTACGCACCGTCTGAATCAACAGGGGCCGCTGCCGGTGGAAACACGTCGGTCGCTGGTAGAGGCTTTGCGAACGCGCGTCACCTATGCATCCAACGCAATTGAAGGCAACCGCCTGACCTTAGCGGAAACCCAGGTGGTGTTGTCCGGCGTCACCGTGGGCGGTAAACCCTTGCGCGACCATCTGGAAGCCATCGACCATGCGGAGGCCTGGGATGCCATGCTGCAATGGACTCATTCCAATGAGCCGATGACCTCGTTTATGTTGCGTTCTCTGCACGGCCTTGTATTGCGGCGATCGCAGCCGGAGTATGCCGGTCAGTATCGTCAGGTGTCCGTCGCCATCGCGGGCAGTCTCCTTGTCCCTCCAGACCCCATCATCGTTCCCGGTGCCATCGATGAGTTACTGACGACATCGCATCAGATGGGCGCTCACCCCGTCGTGGCTGGGGCCATCATGCATGCCCGATTGATGGGGATTCACCCATTTGTCGATGGGAACGGACGCACGGGGCGGTTGCTGCTCAATCTCTGGCTCATGCGCCATCGGTATGTCCCTGCCCTCTTGGAACCTGGTGATCGTCCGGCCTACTATGCGGCCTTGCAGGACGCCGACGGCGGCGTCTTTGACCCGATTGTTGACGTGGTGGCTCATGGCATTTCACGCACCCTCAGTGTGTATGAAGAGGTGCTGCGACTAGGACCTGAGCCGCCTGCTCCGAAACCACCCGGTCTGCATTTGTAGCCGTCGCGCATGGATCTGACTCTCAGAGACGGGGTTATGCGGAATCTTAACCGCCGTACAGGACTTTTGCAACACTGCTTTCTGCCACGTTGTACGCTCCCTGTTTCCTCTATAGAATCTCCCTCTTTCCCCTCTTAACCGCCCTTCACGGGCGGTTTTAGGCATTCAGTGTTTCATAGGACTTTCTCACATGGCGCAGGTGGCGAGATGACACCACGGAGCGGGGTGGCCCCACGTTCGGCATAGTGCCGGACGTCGCTCGGAGGGCCAAGCCGGGGCAGGTCCGGCCGCCATGTGACCTCACACGCTTATCTGAGGCTTACGTCGTGAGACCGCAGGTCTCAATGTCCGGACGGGGTGGAATCCCGGAGAATCGGGGAGTCGGCGTCCCGACGCCTCCACCAGAGTGCGGGGGTAGGGCTGGGGTTAAAGGCCGCTGGAGAACTGCATCCTATCCGCAGGACCTCCTGAGAAGACC
>JAKAAS010000300.1 GCA_021802225.1 Bacillota bacterium | reverse complement strand
CGCTGTGGATATGGCCGCTGGCGGTAGGCCTCTGGCTGGTGTGGGCGGCGCTCGGCCCGGTTATTTTAGGACTGGCGCTGCTGTGGCTGGGGTGGAGAGTGTTGACACGGTGGTAATTACAGGACCAGGCGCCATGGACAGTGGAAAAAAGGAGAGGGTGGGGAAGCATGCAAGTGCAGGTGGTCAAGGTGCCGAGAATCGTGGGCAAGATTTTGCAGGTCGTATTGGGATTTTGGGCTAAAGAGAAAAAATAACCAAGAGGTGATTGTGACGGACTATCGCAGAAAGGCGACGGCAGCCCACGGCACTTTGCGCATCATTGCCGCGGACATGGCTGGGACGGCGCTGGAAATACAGCGCGCGCACCAGGCTGCTCCGGTAGCTGCCGCCGCCATGGGGCGGCTGGCAGCCGCAGCCGCAATTTTGGCATCGGACTTTAAGAACCCGGCCCTGATGATTGTGGAAGTGGAGGGGGACGGCCCTTTGGGACGCGTGGTGGCGGAAGTGCGCAGCGGGGGGAAGGTCCGGGCCCGTGCCGACCACCCGCAGATCGCCCTGCCCCTGCGCCCGGACGGGAAACTTGCGGTGGGACAAGCTGTGGGCTCGCAAGGCGTGTTCAAGGTCACCCGCGAAGACCCCGGCGGGGCGCTGTACCAGGGACAGGTGGCGCTGGTCAGCGGGGAGATCGGAGTGGATTTCGCACAGTACTATACCTTGTCGGAGCAGATTCCGAGCGCTGTGGCAGTGGGGGTGCTGGTGGGGACCGGGGGGGAAGTGGCCGCGGCCGGAGGCCTCGTGATCCAAGCCCTGCCGGGAAGCCAGGAGTATATCGAGCCAGTGATTGAGCGCCTGGGGCGGCTTGAGCGCATCAGCCACCGCCTGGCTGGGGGGGAGAGCATTGAGCAGCTTGCGGAAGACGTCATAGGCGGCCCGCTGGGCTGGTTTGACAAGGAGCCTATTTATTACGGCTGTGAATGCAGTCAAACCCGGAGCTTGGAAATACTATCCAGTTTGCCCCGGGCTGAACTTGAAGCGTTAATTGAAGATGAAGGAGCAGAGGTTGTCTGCCATTATTGCCACAGCGCCTACCGATTCTCCCTGAAACAACTGGAACAACTGTTAATCCAGGCCGCCGATTAAATTGCGCGATCGACGCGGCCCGACCGCATGCAGCGGGTGCAAACATAGATATGCTTGACCTTGCCGTCGACGCGTGCGCGAACCCGTTGAATATTGGGCTTCCATACGCGCCGGGTCTTGTGGTGGGAATGGCTGACATTATTCCCATGCACGGTATGCTTTCCGCAGACCTCACAGCGAAACGCCATATTGTGGAACCTCCTCGATGCCATGACATTCGTTGCTATGGTAACATAGGGAGAAATGAACTGCAAGGAGGATGGGTCATGGAGATACGCACGGAATACGGCACCCTGGCGGTGCATGATGATGTTCTCGCCGCGATTGTCCAGTCTGTGGTGTTAGGGGTGCCCGGCGTGGTGGATGTGGGGGTCTTCCGGCTCGGCGAGGGGCTTGGGGACATTATGAAAAAAGATCCTGCTGTGCGCGGCATTATGCTTGAGGAGACGGATGCGGGCCTGGTGGTGGACGTGGCCGTCATTGTCGCCTACGGCCAGCGCATTCCGGCTCTGGGCCGGGAAATTGTGCAAAAATGCAGTGACGCGCTCGCCGAGGCTGTCGCCATGCGCCCATCCCGAATTGTGGTCGAAGTGCAAGGGGTCGAGCAGGTCCAAGATGGCGGGAAAGCCATCCAGTGAGCGCCAAGGGGGCGGATTCCCGCGCAAGCTGGGCGGCTAGCGACCTGGTGACGAAATGGCCCGGGGTCGGGCCCAGCCGGGCCCGGGAGCTGGAAAATCTGGGGGTCCGCACCTTTGAGGACCTGCTGGGGCTGTGGCCGCACCGACACGTGGACCGCAGCGTCATCACCCCCGTGGAAATGCTTCGGGACCAGGAGCCGGCCACGGTCAGAGCTATCATTCGCCGGGTCCAGTACGACCGCTTCAAGCAGCTCCTGCGGGTGGAACTGGAGGACGGCGCCTGCCCCCTGGGAGCGGTGTTCTTTCACGCCGCCTGGCTGCAAAAGCAGTTTGTCCCGGGCCAGGAGGCATGGCTCAGCGGCAAGGCGGAACGCCGCGGCGGGAAATTTTTCATGACCCACCCCGACTTTCAGATCCTCAAGCCCACAGAGCAGCCTCTCCTCGGACTGGTTCCGGTCTATCCTCTGTCGGGGTCCTTGAAACAGTCTTTCATGCAGCGCCTCATGCAGGACATTGTGCCGCGGTTTGCTCCCCAGGTCGGTGACCCGGTGCCGCCGGACGTGCAGCGGGAAGAAGGGCTGATGGGAAGGGCCCAGGCGGTGTTGTACCAGCATTTTCCCCCCAGCCAGGACATGCTCGAAGCCTCCCGCAAGAGGCTGGTCTTCGATGAGTTTCTGCGGATTGCTCTGGCGGTCCTCATCATGCACCGGCTGGATCCCAAAATTCCGGGTCTGGCGCAAAATCCGGACGGGCCGGCGGCCAGGGCATTCCTAGCGTCTTTGCCATTTACCCTGACGCCGGGGCAGCGAAAGGCCTGGGGTGAAATCCGCCGGGATCTGAAAAGCGAGCGCCCGATGGCGCGCCTGCTGCAAGGTGACGTCGGCTCCGGCAAGACGGTGGTGGCCATCCTGGCCATGCTGGCGGCCGTGGACGCCGGGCACCAGGCAGCCTTCATGGCCCCCACCGAACTGCTGGCGGAACAGCAGTGGCAGGTGCTCAACCGCTTTCTGGGACCCCTCGATTTGAGCTGCCTTCTCCTGACGGGCCGGGACAGGCGGGCCGGGGATGCCCGGGAAGCCCTGCAGCAAGGGACAGTGCCGCTTGTGGTCGGCACGCAGGCGCTGATTGCCGAACGGGTGGGATTTTCCAAACTGGGTGTCGTCGTCGTCGATGAGCAACACCGATTTGGGGTGAAGCAGCGGGCCCGCCTGTCGCTCAAGGGAGTGTATCCGGACATGCTGGTGATGACAGCGACCCCCATCCCCCGCACCCTGGCGCTTACGGTGTACGGGGACCTCGAGGTGTCGGAAATTTCTGGGCTGCCCCCGGGCAGAAAGCCCGTGGAAACCGTTCACATCAGCCACAAAGAGCGCAAGACCGCCTACGCGGCGGTCATGGCGGCTGTGAAGCGCGGAGAGCAGGCTTACGTGGTCTGCCCCTTGGTGGGGGGAGACGACGGTGAGGAGGGGAGCGGCAGCGCCAAGGCGGCGATCGACTTGGCGCAGGGCATGGAGAAGCTGCCCGGCTGGCGGGTGGGGCTCTTGCATGGCAAGATGGCCTCCAAAGAAAAAACCGAGGCCATGGCCCGCTTCCGCGCCCGGGAGATCGACGTGATGGTCACCACCACGATTGTGGAGGTGGGAGTGGATGTGCCCAATGCGACGGTGATGGTGATCGAAGATGCCGACCGCTTTGGACTGGCCCAGCTGCACCAGCTGCGGGGCCGGGTGGGCCGGGGTGACGCGCCGGGACAATGCTTTCTGATTGCGGATCCCAAAACGGAGCAGGCGCAGGACAGGCTGTCCGCGATGGTCAGGTATCATGAGGGAATCCATCTCGCCGAAGAGGATTTGCGCATCCGCGGACCTGGGGAAATTCTGGGTATGCGCCAGCACGGGGTGACCGGATTTCAGCTGGCGAACCCGATCAAGGATCTGGAGTGGCTGCAGCGGGCGCGGCAGGTGGCGCGGCGCCTTATCGAGAGCGACCCGCAGTTTTCCGCAAGCGGGCACCAGCCTCTGTGGCAGTGGGTCCGGGAAGCTTTGGACGATGCCATGCCTGCCCAGGTGCTCCATTAAACTTGTTGACAGACAGCGTCCGCATCCTTAAAATACAGGATGAAGCACACACGTTGCAAATGCTGTGACTGGGAATAGTATCAGCATCCTGACCTTTTCAGCGAGCCGGCGGTGGTGAAAGTTCGGC
>JAKAAS010000299.1 GCA_021802225.1 Bacillota bacterium | reverse complement strand
TTAAAACCTCTTGGCTGCCTAATGGGAAAGGGGCATCAGGCCGTTCCTGCAATACTTCATCAAAGGCGGCCGGGCTCAGATTGGCGTGAAGTTTTCCGTAACTCTCAGTGAGGTATGATAAAAAAGCATTGGACAGAGAGAAATCAGAAAGGGCACCAACCAGCTGCCGGAGAATGAGGGCGCCGTCCATGTACCGCCGCCGGGCTGTCCGCAATGCGTGGTTTGACGGATCAAGGGTTAGCAGCAGCTCTGTGTAGGTGACAGCGCTGGGCCAGTCTTTGCGTGTGGTCGCCTCTTTGCGCCGCAAGTCCAGTTCGGCGGTGACCTCCGCCATATAGGGCTGACCGGATGAGCGGAGCAAGGCTGGCTTCACTCTCTTGGCGACCGTTGTGGACAGTTCAGCGTCGAGGCCCGCATACATCATCGCATCGATCCACTGCAGGTACACATCCCAGTCATGCCGCGTGGGGATTTTCCGGCGGGAGATCAAGCGGCTGAACGATTTCATCGCCTCTTTGGGGCGGTCGACGTCAAGGTAGAGGTCAAAAAGTTCCTGCGCGATCGCGGTCGATTTAATGGCGGAGTAATCCTGAGCCATCTCCTCCATTTGTTGGATGCACTCATAGAGATCTGGTGTGGAATAGGCGTGGTTGATCAGCAGCTCTATTTTTTTTGCATCGTCCGGAGCTAGTTCCAAGGCCATGGCGAAGGCTGTATCAGATGCTTTGACATGGCCTAACTGGCTGTGTGCCTGAGCAATTTTAAGGAACGTATCGGCAGACGGCTGAATTGCTGAGATTTTCTCCAAGATGGAGAGCGCGTCTTGCACGCGGTCTTTGGCCATCAGCATCTGCGCTTGAGCAGACAGGTCTTGAAGTGAGGCTCCATAAAATCTTTCCAAGTCATATTGGCGGCGTGTTTCCGAATTGCTTAAGACCTCGTAGGCACTCCGGATGATTTGAAACTTCTCCGGCGCTTCTTCCGGGGAAAACAGCTTGACCAGGTCTAAATAGCGCTGGCGAATCGTCTCGGCATCAGCTTTGACATCCACTCCCAGCACCTGGTAGTGGGTGCTCGCCTTCACAGGCGTTGGCGGGGATGAAGGGCGGCGCTGTGGTTTTTTGGTCTTCTGGTGCTGTTTTGGCTTTTTGGCCATCAGGAAACCCTCCATTCACAGGATTTGGACGGAGGCAGCAATCACAACGAAGCCTCCCACTCAAAGAGCAGATCCGTCGCCTCGTCCAAGGCGTCTTGCAGCGCGGCCAAGTTGTCTTGTTTTGCTGCTGCTTCGAGATTCTTGACTAGGAGTTTAGCCTTGGCTGATATTTTGGGGGATCGATGCGACAAGTACGGTGCTAGGTCGGCCAGCGTAATTTCTGTTTCTTGGTGAAGGTCATTCGCCGCACCGGACTGGTTTCCCGCTGGGACGACGCCGGCCAGCATATCGCCTTCCCCACCGACGTCATCCTCCATGGTGTCGAATGCGTCCAGTGCGTCCTCTTGTTCGATAACTTCTGGACCGCGTGCCCACAGGCTTTCGAGCCGGGTCTGGCTCGCTTGGAAACTTTCCGCAGATTGCCTCTCAAGGCCATCGTGCACCACAATTTTCTGGGTTTTCTTGGTTGAAATGATTTGTGCGGAGGCCTCCAAAATCCCATTGAGATTATAGCGGAATGTGACCTGAATAGGTTCTTCGCCAGCCATGGCCGGTGGAATCCCCGTCAGGCGAAAAGAACCGAGTGCAAAGTTGTTGGCGACCAAGCGATCTTCTCCCTGAAATACTTCAACATCCACTTCGGTTTGACCGTTGTCCACTGTCGTCACCGTGGTGGTGCGGGTACAGGGAATCGTGGTGTTGCGGGAAATTATCGGGCTGAAAAAGCCGGGACCCCAGCGGCCGGCCGACAAGGGTTCGGCCACCGCAATTCCCATGGAAAATGGGGCGACGTCGGTCACCACCAGCCCTGATGCCGACAGGGCTCCCGATTTCAGGCCGGCCTCTACAGCGGCGCCGAGGGCTACCGCCAAATCCGGGTCAATTTCACTGTGAACCGCCTGCCCGAAGTATTCAGAAATCATTGACTGGACTTGGGGAATGCGGGTTGAGCCGCCGACCATGAGAATATCGTGTATGTCTCGCGGGGTCAGGTTGGCCTGGCTCAGAACATCCGACACCAACGCCATCGTCTCGTTGAGCCAAGGCTGAATCAGTTGGACGAATTTCTTGCGGGTGATCTCAGTGGTCAGCATGACGGGTGTGCCGTTATCCACAAGCAGGACCGGAGACTCCACGGTGGCGGTATTTTCCGATGACAGGGTCCATTTAATATGTTCTGCCAGGTCTTTAAGCAGAGCCCGCGCGCGCAGGTTGCCCCTAGGGTCTACCCCAAACTGGGACTGCACGCGCTCAGCCATCCAGTCGACGAGGCGCCAATCAAAATCTTCACCGCCTAGCTGGCGGTTGCCGTTTGAAGACCGGACTTCCAGAACCCCCTGGTCCACCGTCACCACCGATACATCGAAAGTGCCCCCGCCAAGATCATAGACCAGGATATTTTTGTGCCCTTGACTATGATTCAACCCATAGGCCAGAGCCGCTGCTGTCGGTTCATTGATGATGCGCTCCACAATAAATCCGGCAAGCTCCCCGGCCCGCTTGGTCGCCCGCCTCTGAGCATCGCTGAAATAGGCTGGGACCGTAATGACGGCCTCTACATCTTCCTCACCGAATATAGGAATCAGATATGAGCGCAGTTCTTTGAGAATCAAGGCGGAAATTTCTTCTGGCAAGAATTTTTTGCCAGCCACCGTGACCGGAGCGGTACTGCCCATGCTGCGCTTGATGGCCGCTACTGAACGGGCGGGCATCGCCACCAAACCATCACGCGCATGTTTACCGACAATCACCCGGTCTTGAGTATCAATGAGCACGCATGACGGAAGGAGCACATCGCCCTCAGGAGACGGGATGACATAGGGCGCTCCTTCCCGGATATATGCGACTGAGGAATTGGTCGTGCCTAAATCAATTCCGACGACTGGGCGAAAGCTTGCGCCTTCGGCATCTTTACTCATTCTCTTCGCCCTCCTTGTAGACAATGACCTGCGCTTTGCGGTAGGGTCGGCCGTCTTTGGTCAATCCACGCCGGAGAATGCGGACAACCTGATAAGGGGCAGGGTTATTATCCGTACGGTCATACTCGTGGGTGGTCCCCAAGGCTTCCGCTTGCCGGGGGTCATAGATTGTTCCTAAAAGGTCCATAGTGTCAAAACCGTATTGTGATAGTGCATCCTGGAGGTTGCCGGCCCACTTGCTGAACAGTGAGCTCCACTCTGCCGGTGGTCCCGCCGGGGTGGCGCACAGCGCGTCAAGGTCATCGAGCCAGGCGATAAGCCGCAAGACCGTGTTGTCGGACTGGTGCGCCGCCACTTCCCTCTGCCTTTCCGCTTCGCTGCTGACGTCAGCCAAGGTCTGCTCAATATTATGAAGAGACTCCGCCAATGTCTTTTGATTGCGGTAGCTCCAGCGGATGAATTTACTGAGTTGCTCAGTCAATGTCAGCAAGGATGCGCCCGCATCGCTTGTCTCTGCAGACGAGTTATCTTGGGCGGCACTCCCTTGTTTTCGGAAATGGAACGGCCACATGCCAGCAAACTCCCTTTAAAAATCGCGTGATGAATCGTAAGCATTTTACCATGAGTAGATTTTTTTGTGTAAAATTTTGGTGATGCAAGGTCAGCGATACCAGCGTTCGACACCATAAGGCAATACCGGTGTCATGAGGGAAGATACCGCCGGAGTCTGCCCTGCCATGTGGATATGCATCCCCGGAACCATCCGAGCTGCAAGTGGTGTCGCAAGAATCCGCCTTGGGAATTGATCTCAGGCTCGGTAATTTGGCGATGTGCGTCAATAGCACAGGAGGAGGGACCATCTCTTCTCGACGGAGAACTTAATCATCAGCGGGCACCTGGCGCAGTAAATCGGTCCTG